>NZ_JBEZDW010000010.1:0-221755 GCF_040802045.1 Microbispora sp. NPDC049125
GGCGGGGGTGGCGGGGGTGGCGGGGGTGGCGGGGGTGGCGGGGGTGGCGGGGGTGGCGGGGGTCATGTCCCTGACGCCGGCGAGGCTGAACCTGCGCCCGAGGACGGCCCCGGCGGCGACCAGCTCACGGGTGGCCTCCGCGCAGGCCCCCAGCCTCGACGATACGGCCGCCGCCACGCGCTCGGGGGCGGGCAGCGGGCCGTGCCCGAAGACGATGGAGTGCAGGGGAAGCTCGTCCAGCAGATGCCGGACGTGGAGGGGGTGGCCGCCCGTGTGCGCGTGCAGGCGTGCCGCCCCCGCCGGGGACAGGCCGGGACGGCCGCACGCGACGGCCAGCCGGGCCAGTTCGCCCGCCGGCAGCCCGCCGAGCCTGAGGCGCAGCCCCCCGTCCGCCTCGAACAACCTCCGCCATCCGTCGCCCACCCCGTAAGTGGGCGGCGGCGCGACGCCGGTGACGCCGCCTCCCGTCCCGTGGACGACGACGATCATGACCGGGTCGGCGAGCAGCCGCCGGGCGGCGACCCGGAGGGCGGCCATCGACGAGTGGTCGGCCCAGTGCGCGTCGTCGACCACGACGAGCAGCTCGCCGCCGTCCTGGAGGGTCCTGGCGAGGTCCTGCCCGACGAACAACGGGTCGGCCCGCGGGTCCCAGGGGCCGGCGCCGCGCGGCGTCCCGCCCAGAGCCCGATGGAGCTGGGCGAGCACGCCCCACGGGAGCCCCGCCTCCACCTCGTCGCCGCTGACCCAGACCCGGGCCCGGGGGGCGGCGAGCTCGGTGAACCTCCGGACCAGGGCGGTCTTCCCGATGCCAGGGTCACCCTCGATCCCGGCGATCACGGCCTCGCCCCGACGGGCGCGCTCCCATGCCGCGCACAGGCGTCCCAGCTCGTGCTCGCGCCCGACGAAGCCCGCTCCGCCCGGTTCTGTACTCACGCGCGGCCTCCCTTCCGTGGACGAACGCCCGCGAAACAGGCTGGACCGTTTCTACTCCAGATCCGGTCTCCCGTAGAGGGCCCGGCCGCACCGGTTCATCCGGACACGGCCGCCGAGCCGTCCCGTACAAGCCGAGCCGTCCCGTACAAGTGGAGAAGGGGGTTCTTCTCAAGGCTGCCCGGCGAGCGCACACTGGAATGGACAAGATGGGCGATTTTCTGGAGTAGCTCGTGCACGGTCACATGCCTCCGGCAATGCCGATGCTGTCGCGCGGCAAGCATCGCAATCCCAGCAAGGGCGCCTGCTTCATGGAGCTCGCGTCCTACCTCGCAGGTGAGCGGTGGAGCGACCATCCATCGTGCACGCATCCGCTCCTCGCCGGGCTCGCGCGCCTCGTCAACGACCACACGTCGGACGAGGCCCGCCCCGCCCTCGCCGGGCTCATCCCGTCGGTGATCGGGCTCACCGGCGACGACCCGCGGATCGACGCCCGGATCGCGCTGCGCTGCGCGACGGCGGCGCTGCCCGTCGTGGCGCACGAGCGCCAGCTCGCCATGGCGGTCTCCGTCCTGTCGGCCGAGTACGTGCTGGCCGAGATGGAGGGGCGGCCCGCGGGCGACCTCGGCGAGCGGAGCAGACGGGCGCTGGCCCAGGTGCCCGAGGCGGCACGCTGGGCGCACACCTTCGGGCGTGGCGTGCGGATCTCCGCCAAGGGGTTCCGCAGGTACGCCGCCCCGAACACGGTGCAGCTCGCGGTCCGCGGCATCGCGCAGGCCTGCGTGCCCGATCCCGACCCGTTGCTGCGGGACCTGCTGGCCGGGACGATCGACGACTGCTGGGCTCTGGTCGAGCCGTCCCCCGGGCGGGAGGCCGCCGTCGACCCCGCCCGCTGGGCCGACGCCTGCCGCCTCACGGGCCTGACCGGCCTCACCGTCTGACCGGCCTCACCGTCTGACCGGTGCATGCCTGAGCCGCCCGGCCGGGGTCGCGTCCCCTGGCCGGGCGGCAGCTCGCATGAGTCCGCGTCAGGTGGCGGCCGCGTCGGCGCGGGCCCCGGTGGGTACGGCGGGCGCCGAGCGCCGGGACGCCGCGGTCACCGGCCGTATCAGGAGGGCGTGGCCCAGCACCGCCAGGCAGACGACGCCGAGGAGGAGCCCCCAGCTCACGTCCGTCAGGTGGTGCATGCCCCGGTAGAGCCGCGAGCCGGCCACCGAGAGGGAGGCGCCGAGGCCGAGGAACCACCACAGCGCGTTCAAAATGGCGTGCCGGTGGGTGTGGAGCGTCAGCACGAGCGCGACGCCGCAGTAGAACGCCACCGCCGCGCTGGTGTGACCGGAGGGGTAGCTCGATGTCGGCGGCGCCGGGTCCAGATGCTTCACGTACGGCCGGGGGCGCTGGGCGAAAACGGTGGCCAGCAGGAAGATCGCCGACTGTGCGCAGACGACGAGGACCAGGAACAGCGACTCGCGCCAGCGGTGGAACGCCAGCCGGAAGACCACGACCATGATGGCCGTGATCACGATGATCACGGGTGTGTCCGACAGGCGGGAGCCGTAATGGGTGACGTCGTTCCAGAACGGCGTGCGGTCCTGCGCGATCTCCCGGCTGACCGCCTCGTCGCCGGCGATGAACGCCGAGTGATTGAGCACCTTGGTGATCAGGAGACCGACTCCCAGCGTGGCGGCTGCCATGAGCACCAGCGGCAGGAGGATGCGCCGTGCCACCTCGGCCACCACCACCCGCGCCGGGGCGCCGCCCTCCTTGTCGTGGTCGCTGTCGCTGCTCACGTCGTCCTCCCTTTCGGTGAGATCTTGCGTCTGGCCTCCGGCTCGACGCCTTCCTTGTACGTCTCGGCCGGCCGGCGGCCGAGGTCCCTGCGCCAGGCCTCGAACGCGACGGCGGTGGCCGCCACGACGGCGACGCCCAGCACGAGCCCGGCCAGCACGTCGCTGACCCAGTGCACGCCGAGCGCGACCCGGCTGAAGCCCACGGCCAGCGAGATGACCACGGCGAGCCCCCAGGCCAGCGCCTTCCAGCGCCCCTTCACCAGGGGGAGGACGAGCAGCAGCAGGATCCCCGACCCGAGCGTCGCGTTCACGGTGTGCCCGGAGGGGAACGACGCGCCCGGCGCGAGCGCGACGGGGTCGGGCAGGTGCGGGCGGGCCCGGGCCACGAGCACCTTCAGGCCGAGACCGAGCAGCCCGCCCACGGTGATCGTGGTGGCCGCCCAGATGGCGAGGTTGCGCGCCCGGCGGTAGAGCAGCCACGCCACCGCGGCGCCGACCGCGACCCGCCAGGTCAGGGGCTGGAAGACGTCACTGATCAGCTCCATCGACCGGGCGAACGCGGGATGCGCGATCGCCTGCGCGTGCAGGTCGTCGGCCGCGCCCTGGTCGAGCCGCTTGAGGGGGGCGAACGAGGTCTCGACGAGGACCAGCAGAGCCGTGAACGGCACCGCGGCGACGGCCAGCGCCCCCGTCGCCTGGATGAGCCGCCGCCCGAGCCTGCGCTCGGGATTGATCCGCCTGTTCCACCAGCTCATCGGCCGCTCACAACGGGCTGCCGCTCCTGCTGGGCGGTCGGTCCCGGGTCCGGCGCCGCAGGTTCGCCCCGGCCCGCCCGGCACGCCTCCAGCTGGGCCGAGAACGCCAGGCCGAGGAAGAGGGCCATCGAGCTGAGGAACGACCACAGCAGCAGCGCCATGACCGCGGTCAGCGGGCCGTAGGTCGCGCCGAACGTCCCGCTGCTCGCTGTGTAGAAGGCCAGCAGCCAGGTGAACAGCGTCCACAGCAGCACGGCCACGGTGGCGCCCACCGCCAGCCACGTGTGACCCGGCTGCCTGCGCCGGGGCGAGGAGCGGAACAGAACCGAGATGGACAGGACCGCGAGCAGGAAGCCGACCGGCCAGCGCAGCAGGCTCCACCACGACTTGCCGGCGTCGCCCCAGCCGTAGACCTGGGCGGCCGCGTCGCCGACGGCGCCGCCGCCGACGAGGATGACGAAGCCGACGCTCATGAGGATGCCGGCCGTCACGGCCATCAGCAGCGCCCTGCCGTACTTGCGTTTGAAGGGGCGGTCGCGCTCGACGCCGTAGATGCGGTTGGCGCCGCGCTCGAACTGGCCCATGGCGGTGGTGAGCGACACCACGGCGGTCAGCAGTCCTAACCACAGCGCGAGCGTGCCGCCGGAACCGCCGTTGTGGTGGCTCTGGTCGAGCGTCTCCGTGATCACCTGCGAGCCGGTGCCCGGGGTGAGGCGGCGCAGCGTCAGCTCCAGGAGCCGCCCGAAGTCCTCCTGGTGGAGCACCGAGCTCAGGCCCACGACGGCGATCGCCCCGGGGATGATGGCGAGGAGGACCTGGAACGCCAGAGCGCGGGCGTGGCTCACGCCGTCGCCGTATCTGAACCGCACGATCGAGTCCCGGACCAGGTGCCAGCCGCCGTACCGCTTGATCGCGGCGTAGGCGTCGTCGGCCGAGAGCTCGTCGCCGCTCATGGACCGGGTCTCCGGCACCTTTGTCGCGGTTCCCATGTCAGTTCTCACCTCGGTATCAGGGGGGACGCCGCCGCGGACCGGGTCGCGGGCCGGCCGCGGCGGCTCCTGTGGGGACTCCAGCTACCCCGTTCGTGACCTTTCGAACGCTTCCGGACCGAAAGGACCACACCGGGCACCCGAAAAGATCGGGCCGGGGAAAGCGCGGGAAGCCGTCGTAGCATCGCGACCAGACCCCCTCGAAAGGACTTGACTCAGATGAAGAAGGTCTTGTCGATCGTCGCCGGCGTGATCATGGTCGTGGTCCCGCTCAACGCCCTCCCCGCGCCCGCGCAGGCGGCCACCTGCTACGCGCTGGCCGAGACTCCGTACTGGGACGGCGGCTACATGATCGCCATCGGGTCCGGGCACTGCTCCAGCTCAGTCAACATGTCGGTCACCGTCGCGCTCTACCGGGACGGCACGAACGTGGCCATGGGCACCGACACCTGCACGGGGACGAGCTGCGCCACGGCTGTCCTCTCGAGGAACCTCGCCGGAAACCAGAAGTGGTGCGGCAGGACATGGCTGTACCAGAACGGCTCCATCGTCGCCTCGTCCGGGATGGAGTGCGAGACGACCGGCTACATCTCACCCAGGTAGGGCCCGTGGATCCCGCCCGGAGCCCGGTGGGACGGCGAGAAGCCGGGCGCCCATCCGGGCGCACCGCACGAATGGACCGGCCCAGGAAGGGCCGGTCCATGTAGTGGGCGGGTGGTCGAGGCGGGCGCGGACGGTCAGAGCACGGCGCAGCCGACGCGGACCGGGACACGGGCCGACCAGCGGCCGGAGAGCACGTCGTACGCCTGGGCGTAGGCGTTGGCGGGACGGCCCGGTGCGGCGCAGTCGAACGCGCCGGTCTTCTTGCCGAAGCTGCCGCCCGCGTAGCCGGTGTGGGCCGTGGCGTTCACCGTTCCGCTCCAGTACAGCCGCCCGGTGGTGTAGCGGATGTACAGCCTGACCTGGCCGAAGTTGTAGTGGTCGCCGTTCAGCTTGAGCCGCGGGATGTCGTCGACCGACGTGCTGGTCGAGGTGCCGTCGCCGTTGTCGCGCGGCGGCACGGTGTACCGGCTGATCCACAGGCGGGCCGAGACCTTGCGGTCGGCGGCCGCGGCGTTGTCGGCCCGCGCCTGGGAGCGGACCGCAGGGACGACGCAGACGTCGTCGCCGGCGAAGGCCTCACGCCAGACGTAGCCGGTCACGCAGGTGTGCGGGCCGAACGGGCCGGAGGTCCAGCGGCTCGCCTTGACGCTGTTGTCCGCGGCGGTCTGGGTGCGCGTCGCACCGGTGACGCAGACGACGTCGCCCGTGCGGGCCTCCCGCCAGACGTAGCCCTCGCGGCAGGTGTCGGGGCCGTAGTCGCCGGTCGCGGAGGCGGGGCCGGCCATGATCGTGAGAGGAGCGGTGACGGCCAGACCTGCGATCGCGGCGGCGGCCAGACCGAGAAGGGTGCGCTTCATCGTGATCTCCTGGTGCGTGTGGTTCCCGGTCTGGCCGTTGCCGCCCGGGGCTGCACCTCATTGATAGGCGGGCCTGCCTGCAGGTCCCTTGAGCGCCGCTTGCCGCCGCAAGGCCGATCGCGTGCAAGCGGCACGCAAGCCCGCGGCCCGGTGGAGGCCCGCTCACGCGTCTGTGCGGACCTACCCGTCCGGCTGATGTGGGCCCCGGAGAGCACCGGCGACGATCGATGCCATCCCGCCATCCCCATGCGGCGGAGCCGACCGGAGAAGGAGATCATCGATGAAAGCCCTGACCGGCTTGGGGGACGACCGCGTCCCGCGCGAGGACGAGCTCGCGCGGACGATCCAGGCCCTGACCAGCAGGACCCGGGAGCTGGAGGGGCGGCTCCAGCGGGAGCGGCGGTTCGTCGCCGACGCCTCCCACGAGCTGCGCTCTCCCCTCGCCGCGCTGCGCGCGGATCTGGACGAGGCGCGGTTGCATCCCCGCCACACCGACCTCGGCCATCTCGTCGGACGGGCGCTGAGGAACGTGGACCGGCTGGAGGCCATCATCACCGACCTGCTTCAGCTCGCCGGGCTCGAGGAGGGCCGGACCCGCGAGGCGCGTCCGTTGGACCTCGCCGCGCTGGTCCGCGGCGAGGTCGCCCGGAGGGTGGACCGCCTGCCCGTCGGCGTCCGGCTTCAGACGGGGGTGACCGTCGACGCCGTCGTGTCCCAGATGACCCGCGTCCTCGCCAACCTGCTCGACAACGCCCAGCGGCACGCCGAGAAGACGGTGCTCGTCGAGGTGGCCCGCCGCGGCGACGCCGCCGAGCTGACCGTCGACGACGACGGCGACGGGATCGCCGAGGCGGATCGGGAGCGGATCTTCCAGCGGTTCACCCGCCTGGACGCTGCGCGCCGCCGGGACGACGCGGGAGTGGGGCTCGGCCTGGCGATCTCGTACGACATCGTCCGGGCGCACCGGGGCACGCTCCACGCCGCGGACTCCCCCGCCGGCGGGGCGCGGTTCGTGCTCAGGCTCCCCGTTTCCGGCGCCCGGGAATCGGACGTCGGCGACGGCGCGGCGCGCGCCTTCCCACGGTGAGCCCGCCTTCCACATCCCCCGATCGGGCAGGAGACAAAGGACTGGGTACGTTGGAGATGTCGTGTTCCAGCAACCCGCGGACGCCCTCGCCGGCCACGCGTCATCGCCGGGCAGGCGCGGCCGGGCCCAGGAGTGGGCGGTCGTCGCCGGTCTGCTGCGGACCGCCGAGAGCAGCCGGGGCGGGGTGCTGCTGGTCGAGGGCCGGCCGGGGATGGGCAAGACCCGGTTGCTGGACGGCGCGGTCGAGGCCGCGGCGGAGCGGGGGTTCGCTCTCGCACGGGCCGCGGCGGACGAGCCGGGCCGGCTGATGCCGCTTGGGCCGCTGCTGGCGGCCCTCGGGAAGTCGGCCCTGACGCTCCGGGCCGCCATGTCCCCGCCGCCTCCGGATGTCGTGGACCTCCGGTTGTCGCTGGTGGAGCGGCTACAGGCGTTGCTGGAGGAACGGGCGGCCGCCGGCCCGCTCCTGATGGTGCTCGACGATCTGCACTGGGCCGACCCGACGACGATTCTGGCGCTGCGGTCGCTCATCCCCGAGCTGGCCTCCTACCCGCTGGCGTGGATCCTGTCCCGCAGGACCGGCGGCGGCGAAGTGGAGCGCCTGTTCGACGTCCTGGAGCGCGACGGCGCGTGGCGGATCGTCCTGGGGCCGCTGGACGACCAGGCGGTGGCCGAGGTGATCACCGATGTGCTGGAGGCGGGCCCCGAGCCTGAGCTGCTCGCTCTGGCGGCGGGAGCGGGAGGCAACCCGTGCATGCTCGGCGAGCTGCTCGGCGGGCTGTGCGAGGAGAAGGCGATCGAGATATCGGGCGGCCGGGCCCACCTCGTCTCGGAACGCCTGCCGCGGCGGATGAAGGAGATCTGGCGCCACCGGTTGGCCAGGCTCTCCCCGCACGCCCGGCACCTGCTCCAGGTGGCGGCCGTGCTCGGCCGCTCGTTCTCGGTGGACGACCTGGCGGACATGCTGGGCGAACCACCCAGCCGGCTGCTCCCGGCCCTGGAGGAGGCGGAGGCCACGGGGGCCGTGGTCCCCGGCTCCGACACGCTGAGGTTCCGGCACGAGATGCTGTGGCAGGCGGTGACCGAGACCATCTCCCCTCCGGTCCGCCAGGCCCTCCACCGGCAGGCCGGGGAGATGCTGCTCGGACGCGGCGGCTCGGCCATCCCCGCCGCCGCGCACCTGATGTGCCAGGCCCGGCCCGGCGACGCCCGGACGCTGGACGGCCTCGACCGGGCCACGCACGAGGTCCTGCCCTCCTCCCCGCAGACCGCGGCCGACCTCGCACTTCGTGCGCTCGATCTCACCCCCGTCACCGACCCGGACCGGTTCGACCGTACGATGACCGCCGTCTACGCCCTGACGACCACCGGGCGGCTGGCCGAGGCTTCGCAGCTCGCCCGCTCGGCGCTGAGACACGCCGTGTCACCCTGCCAGGTCGCCAGGCTGCACTACGAGCTGGCCCACGTCCTGCTGCTGACCGGACGGCCGGTGGACGCGGTCACGGAGGCGGACGAGGCGCTCACCGAGGAGGACCTTTCCGGCGAGCTGCGCGACCTGGCGGAGCAGGTGCGGTTCCAGGGGTTGTTCGCCAGCCACGACCACCGGCGCGGGCGGGAGCAGGCGGAGGCCGTCGTCGCCGCGGAGGAGCGCCACAGCGCCCTGGCCCTGGTGGGGGCCCACCTGCTGCTTACCATGATCGCTGTGGTGGAGGGTCGGGCGGCCTGCGCGGTCGACCACGTGCGTGCGGCGATGCGCATCGCGGCCGGCGGGCCGATCCGGGCCCGGCACGCGCACCCCGTCCTGCAACTGGTCACCCTGCTCACGGACGCGCGCCGGTTCGACGAGGCGGAGACCGCCCTCCAGGCCGCCGCCGAGGAGATCACAGCGCTCGGGCACACCGCGTTCGGCGCCTGCCCCGCGCTCTTCCGCGCCCGGTTGCGGCTCGCCGAGGGCCGCCTCGACGACGCCGCCGCCGAGGCCCAGAGCGGGCTCGCCATGGCCGGCGAGCTGGGCACGGACGCCTTCGCGATCATGGGGATCGCCGTGCTCGCCATCGTCGCCGTGCGCCGCGGCGACATCGACGCCGCCGCCACCTACGCCGAGCGGCACGGGTCGCAGCGTCAGGCCAGCCAGGGCGCGCAGTGCGGCATCGGGTGGGGCGACTGGGCCGCGGCGCTGGCCGCCGAGGCGCAGGACGGCCCCGGCCGGGCGATGCGGGTGCTCGGCGCGGTGTTCGGCGACCCCGCCGAGCGGTGCTGGCTCCTCATGTCCGAACCGGCCGCCGCCGCCTGGCTGACCCGGACCGCCCTCACCGCCGGCGACCGGTCCGGCGCGCAGACCGTGGCCGCCGCGGCCGGGCGCCTCGCCGCCCGCAACCCCGGCTTCCCCACCCTCACCGCGGCCGCCGCCCACGCCCACGGCGTCCTGCACCAGGACCGCGCCGCCCTGTGCCGCGCCACCGCCCACCCGGACCCCTGGAGCCGCGCCTCGGCTTCGGAGGATCTCGGCGTGCTTCTCGCCCGCTCCGCCGGCGAGCGGGAGGCGGCGGTCCACGCCCTGGACCGGGCGCTCGACGGCTACCAGGGCACCGGCGCCACGCGGGACGCGGCCCGCGTCCGGGCCCGGCTGCGCGAGCTCGGCGTCCGCCGCCGCCACTGGATCCAGGCGGAACGGCCGGTGTCCGGATGGGCGAGCCTGACCGACACCGAACGCGACGTCGCCGTGCTCGTCGCCCGGGGGCTGACCAATCCCCAGGTGGCGGCGCAGATGTTCGTCTCCCCGCACACGGTCAAGTTCCACCTCCGCCAGGTCTTCCGCAAGCTCGGCATCGGCTCCCGTATCGAGCTCGCCCGCCTCGCCGCCGAGGGCGTCCCGGAGGGCCCATGACCGGGCGCGCCCGCTCGCCCCGCGTCAGGGACGGACGGGCGCGCCGCCTCGCCCCTCCGTGCCCCGCCGGGCCGAATAGGCGGTGGCCAGCAGCGCCTCGGCGTCGTCGAGGTAGCTCTCCAGGGCACTGGCCGCCTGCTCGGCGCGCCCCGTCTCGATCAGCTCGGCCAGGTGGCGGTTCCGGGCCACGAACGGCTCGTGGAACGACCTCGGGTTGTCCATGGCGTGGAAGACGAGCCGCAGCTCGGCGAGGAGCTGCCGCATGATCTCATCCAGCCGGCGGCTGCCGCCGAGCCCCACCAGCGCCTGGTGGAACCGGATGTTCGCGGTGCCGACGTCGCTCCACCGGCCCTGCGCCGCCGCGCGCTCGGCGTCGTCCACGGCCTCCCGCATCGCGGCGACGGCCGCCCGGCCGCCGTCGCCTCCGGGGTCTCCTCCCCGCCGTACGGCGGCGCACTCGATGGCCCTGCGGACCCGGTAGACGTCGACCAGGTCGGTCTGGGAGAGCACCCGGACGAAGACCCCGCGGTTGAGCTCGTGGACCAGCAGCCGTTCGTGGACCAGCAGCCGGAACGCCTCCCGCAACGTGTTGCGGGAGACGCCGAGGGCCGTGCCGATGGCCTCCTCGGACAGCCGCTCCCCAGGCCCGAAGATCCCCTCCGTGATGCGGTCGCGGAGGATGTCGGCGACCCGCTCGGCGGTGCTGGTACGCCCCAGCCGCATCCGGTCCTGCTCAAGCCGTGCGACGGCGGCGTCCCTGCCCACGTCCCTGCCCACGTCCCTGCCCACGCCGCCGCCCACGCCGCCGTGCACGTCCCTGCCCGCGCTGCCGTCCATGTCCATGCTCACGTCCCTGTCCACGGATCGCAGGAAATCATCCGCCAGTTCTCTTGTCGAATTGTTGAACGATTCTTATGTTGGATGAAATCCCCCATCCAAGGAGCGTTCTCCATGGGACTGAGCCGAGCCCTCACGGCGGGGGCGATCGCCGCCGCCGGCCTCTTCGCTCTCGTGACGCTTTTCGGGGCGGCCACCGGCTTCGACCGGACCGACGGCGGCGAGATCGCCGTCGTCCGGGACGGCGGGCCGTTCGACGACAGCGGGATCCGCCAGATCATCGACCCGAGCTCGGGCCTGACGTGGACCGGACTGTGGTCCTCGTCGCACAAGTACCCGGCTCAGCAGCGCTTCTACACGATCACGGCCGATCCCAAGCGGGCCACCAACCTCGGCGTCGACGTGGTGACGGTCCCGAGCAGCGACGGGGTCAACCTGGGGATCGAGGGCACGCTCTACTTCACGCTCAACCTCGATCACGAGACGCTCAAGCGGTTCGACGACAAGTTCGGCACGCGGACGTTCCGCGGCCAGGACGACGAGCAGCGGTACGCCTGGGAGGACGGCGAGGGCTGGTCGGCGTTCTTCGGCCAGGCCGTCCGCCCGGTGGTGGACAACGCCCTGCGCGTGCAGGTGGGCGCCATGCGCTGCGCGGACCTCGTCCCCTCGTGCGAGATGGTCGACAGCGCCAGGCGGGGCGTCACGCTCCAGCCGCGCGACGCCAACGGGGGCATCGCCCGCGTGCAGAACGCGATCAACACCACCCTGGAGCGCGATCTCGCCCAGATGCTCGGCGACCGGTTCCTCACCGGCCTGCGCTTCAACCTCGTCCGGGTGACGCTGCCGCAGGACGTGCAGAAGGCCGTGGACGGCTCACTGGCCGCGAGCGCCGCCGTCGCCCAGGCGCAGGCCGAGGTGGACTCCGCCGAGGCCAGGGCCAGGGCCGACCAGGCCCGCCAGACCGGCTACGAGAAGTGCCCGGCCTGCGCCGAGATCGACAAGCTCAAGTCGCTGCCGCAGGGCATCACGGTCTACGCGCCGGGCAACTCCGAGATCGTGGTGCCCAGCAAGTAAGGCAGGCGCGGCGCCGGGGTCAGCCCCACCAGAAGGCGGCGGCGATCACGCAGTAGAGCACGATCAGCGTGGCGCCCTCCAGCCAGTTCGACTCGCCGTCCAGCACCACGATGACCGTCACGAGGACGGCGATGATGAGCGCGGCGATCAGCAACGGCGGCAGCACGAGTGTGAACGACGCCCCGACCAGCGGCGACAGCAGGACGAGGGCCGGCGCCACGACCAGAGCGACCTGCAGCGGGCTCTGCAGGATCACCGACAGGGCGTAGTCCGACTGGTTGCGGGCCGCGAGCTGGATGCCGACGGCGTTCTCGACCGCGTTGCCCGCGATGGCGACGATCACCAGACCGGCGAACGCCTGGGAGATGCCCAGCGTGGTCATGGCGGGCTGCAGCGCGTGCACGAACCACTCGGAGACGAACGCCGCGCCGATCGCGGCGGCGGCGAGCATGCCGAGGGCCAGCTGGAGGGGCCACGCGGGCCCGTGATGCCCCTGGTCGCCCCCTTCCTGCGCGTTCTCCGCCTGTACGTGCTCCTTTTGTGCGTGCTCCTCCGCGGCCTTCGCCCCCGCCGGCACCGCGCCACTCGCACCTGGCCCCGTGCGCGCGGAGGCGGTGACCCCGGCGGTTTCAGGTGCCCCGGCGGTTTCGCGGGTCCCGGCGGTTTCCGAGGGCCCGGCGGCGGTCTCCGTTTTGGTGCGGCGGCGGATGGCCGCCGGGAGCGACGCCACGAAGAGCGCGAGCAGCAGGATCGACACGACGATCGACAGCCCGCGCTCGTGCCCGGCCGCCGGCGTGTGCAGGGCGGCGGTGAGCGCCGGGATGAGCAGTGCGAAGACGGCGAGCACCAGCAGCAGGCTCATGGTGCGGGCGGACTCGGCGACGAAGCGCTGGGTGCCGTTCTTGAGGCCGCCGACGACGAACGACAGCCCCAGCACGAGCAGCAGGTTCGCGAGGATCGACCCGACGATCGAGGCGCTGGCCAGCTCGTAGAGGCCGTCACGCAGGGCGAACAACACCACGAACAGCTCGGGCAGGTTGCCCAGCGCGCCCTGCACCACGCCGGTGGCACCGGCGCCGAGCCGGTCTCCGAGCGCCTCCACGCTGCGGCCCACCAGGCTCGCCAGCAGCGCCAGCGCGACAGCCGCGATCACGAAGGGCAGGACGGTCCCGCCACCGGCGAAGCGGGTCACGCCCGTCCCCGCGACGGCCACAAGGCACAAGATGATCAGACGCCAGTCGGATCGCGTGAAGACCATGACGCCCGATCGTAGGGGCATGGCGATCAGGATTGAAGGCGGGGCCTCAGGCCTGGAGCCACACGTATCCGGCGAAGCGGCCCGTGCGGTGCTCCCGCCGGTACGAGTAGAGGCCGGGGGTCTCGATCGTGCAGCGGCCGTCGTGCCTGACGTCCGGCACCCCCGCCCGCGCCAGCTGGGCCGCGATTCCGGCCCGCAGGTCGAGGGCGGGCGTGCCCGCCCTGGTGACCGACCACGTCTCGGGGACCCGGCCGGCGACCCTGTCCCTCAGGTCGGCGGGGACCTCGTAGCACAGGCCGCAGGCCGACGGCCCGATCATCGCGACCATCCGGGCGGGCTCGGCTCCGCGCGCCGCCATCGCCTCGACCAGCGCGGGGACGACCCCCGCCTCGGTGCCGGGGCGGCCGGAGTGGGCGCCGCCGACGACGCCCGCCACGGGGTCGGCCAGCAGCACCGGGGCGCAGTCGGCCACCAGGACGGCCAGCCCGAGGCCGGGCCGGTCGGTCAGGACGCCGTCCAGAGCGGGCGGCTCTCCTTCGAAGGGCGCGGTCACGTGGGCGACGTCCGCGCCGTGGACCTGGCGCATGAACACGACCTGGTCGAGGCCCAGCTCCGCAGCGGTCTTCGCCCGGTTTTCTGCGACCGCCTCCGGGTCGTCCCCCACCGCCCCGCCCAGGTTGCGCGTGCCGTACGGCCCGGCGCTCACGCCGCCATGCCGGTCGGTGAAGGCCATCTTGACCCGGTCGATCGCAATCACCGGACCAGCGTACTGAGCCGCGTGCCGGCCGGGTCGCGGCACCCGGTTACCGCAGCCCCCGGTTACCGTGGCACCCGGACGAGGAGGCGGCGATGCGCGCTGTGGTGTACGAGGCGTTCGGCGGGGAGCCGCGGGTACGTGAGGTGGCGGATCCGGCCGTCCCCGTGGACGGCGCGGTGATCAGGGTGGAGGCCACCGGGCTGTGCCGCAGCGACTGGCACGGCTGGATGGGGCACGACCCCGACATCACCGCCTTCCCCCACGTGCCGGGGCACGAGCTGGCCGGCGTCGTGGAGGCGGTGGGCCGGGACGTGACGGGCCCGCGGCCGGGCGACCGGGTGACGGTCCCGTTCATCTGCGCCTGCGGACGCTGCCGGGAGTGCGCCTCGGGGAACCAGCAGGTCTGTGAACGGCAGACGCAGCCCGGTTTCACCCACTGGGGGTCGTTCGCCGAGCGGGTGGCCGTCGGCCACGCCGACGTGAACCTCATCCGGCTGCCCGGCGGCATGGACTTCCCGACCGCCGCCGGGCTGGGCTGCCGGTTCGCCACCGCCTTCCGCGCCGTGGTGGCGCAGGGCCGGATCGGGGCGGGCGAGTGGCTGGCCGTGCACGGCTGCGGCGGCGTCGGGCTGTCCGCCGTGATGATCGGCGTGGCCGCCGGCGCCCGGGTCGTCGCCGTCGACGTCTCCCCCGCGGCGCTGGAGCTGGCCGCCGGCCTCGGCGCGGCAGAGCTCGTCCAGATCGCGCCGTACGCGCCCGGCGAGCCGGACGGGATCGGCGGGCGGCAGGGGCGGGACGAGCCCGGCGAGCACGGCGGCCCGAGGGACGCGGCGGCGTGGGTCAGGGAGGTGACCGGCGGAGGCGCCCACGTCTCGCTGGACGCCCTGGGCAGCCCCGGCACGTGCGCCGCCTCGGTGGGAAGCCTGCGCAGGAGGGGCCGGCACGTCCAGGTGGGCCTCCTCCCAGGCGAGACCGTCCTGCCGATGGGCCGGGTGATCGCGCACGAGCTGGAGATCCTGGGCAGCCACGGCATGGCCGCCCACGCCTACCCGCCGATGCTGGACATGATCGCGGCGGGCACGCTCCGCCCCGGCCTGCTGGTCACCCGCACGATCGGCCTCGACGACGCCCCGGCCGCCCTCACCGGGCTCGGCGGCCCGGCGGCGGCTCCCGGGATCACGGTCATCGTCCCGTGAGCCGCCGTCCGGCGAGCGGCGTCCCCGCCGTCGGCAGGCCTGCGAAAAACGGCAGACCCGCGTGAGCATCAGGCGCGCGGCAGACCCGCGTGAGCGTCAGGTGCGCGGCAGGCCCGCGTAGAGCGCGTGCGTGCGCTCCGCGATCCGTTGCCAGGAGAAATGCTCGATCGCGCGGGCGCGGCCGGCCTCGCCCATGGCCGCGGCCAGCGCGGGATCGCCGAGGAGCCTGCCGACCCGCTCGGCGATCGCGGCGGCGAAGGCCTCCGGGTCGTACGGCTCGCCGTCCGGGCCCTGGTCGATCGGCACCAGCAGCCCGGTGGAGCCGTCGGCCACGACCTCGGGGATCCCGCCCGTCGCGGTGGCGACGACGGCGGTCTCGCACGCCATGGCCTCCAGGTTGACGATGCCCATGGGCTCGTACACCGACGGGCACACGAACACCGTCGCGTGCGTGAGGATCTGGATGACCTCGGGGCGGGGAAGCATCTCGGAGATCCACACCACCCCCTTCCTCGTCGCCGAGAGCTCGCGGACCAGGCCGGCGACCTCCTCGGCGATCTCGGGGGTGTCGGGGGCGCCCGCGCACAGGACGATCTGCGCGGCCGGGTCGAACGCCCTGGCCGCGCGCAGCAGGTGGACCAGGCCCTTCTGCCGGGTGATGCGGCCCACGAAGACGACGTACGGCACGGCCGGGTCGATGCCGTGCCGCACCAGCGCCTCGGTGCCCCGGGAGGGGGCGTACTCGCCGGTGTCGATCCCGTTGTGGATCACCTGGACGCGGTCAGGGGAGACCTCCGGGTAGGCCGTGAGCACGTCGCGCCGCATGCCCTCCGACACCGCGATGACCGCGTCCGCCGCCTGAAGGGCGGTCCGCTCGGCCCAGGACGACAGCGTGTAGCCGCCGCCGAGCTGCTCGGCCTTCCACGGCCGCAGGGGCTCCAGGCTGTGGGTGGTCACGACGTGCGGCGTGCCGTACAGCATCTTGGCGACATGGCCGGCGAAGTTGGCGTACCACGTATGGCTGTGGACCACGTCGGCCCCCGCGCAGCCCGCCGCCATCTCCAGGTCGACCCCGAGCACCTGGAGGGCCGCGTTGGCGTCCGCCAGGCCGCCGGGGACGCGGTAGGCCCGCACGCCGGGCTCCTCGCGGGGGGCGCCGAAGCACCGCACCCGCACGTCCGCCAGCCCGCGCAGCTCGCGCGCGAGGTACTCGACATGGACTCCGGCACCGCCGTACACCTCGGGCGGGTACTCGCGGCTGAGCAGATCGACACGCATACCAGGAGCTTAGAGTCATCGGGCGCGTCATCAGGCGGGTGGAGATGATGCCGTTTACATGGGCCCCGGGTGTTTGTTCGTTGTTTGGCGGGTTAAGGTCCTGGCTATGAAGGTGCTGGCGATCGTGCTCGCGGGTGGTGAGGGGAAGCGGCTGATGCCGCTGACCGCGGACCGGGCCAAGCCCGCCGTGCCCTTCGGGGGGATCTACCGGCTGATCGACTTCGTGCTGTCGAACCTGGCGAACGCGCACTACCTGCAGATCGTCGTGCTGACGCAGTACAAGAACCACAGCCTGGACCGGCACGTCTCCCGCACCTGGCGGCTGTCGGCGATGCTGGGCAACTACGTCACCCCCGTGCCCGCCCAGCAGCGGCTCGGGCCGCGCTGGTTCGCCGGATCCGCCGACGCGCTCTTCCAGAACCTCAACCTGATCTACGACGAGCTGCCCGACCACGTGATCGTCTTCGGGGCCGACCACATCTACCGGATGGACCCCCGGCAGATGGTGGAGCAGCACATCGACTCGGGGGCCGACGTCACGGTGGCCGCGATCAGGCAGCCGATCGAGCTGGCCGACCAGTTCGGGGTGATCGAGGCCGACCCCTCGGGCCGCCGGATCGTGGCCTTCAGGGAGAAGCCGAAGGACGCGGTGGGCCTGCCCGACGCGCCCGACCAGGTCTTCGCGTCCATGGGCAACTACGTCTTCAAGACCCAGTCGCTGATCGAGGCCCTGCGCGAGGACGCCCTGGACCCCAGCAGCAAGCACGACCTCGGGGGCAACATCATCCCGATGTTCGTCAAGGGCGGCGGGGCGGAGGTGTACGACTTCGCCCACAACATCGTCCCCGGCTCCACCGAGCGGGACAGGGGCTACTGGCGTGACGTCGGGACGCTCGACGCCTACTACGAGGCCCACATGGACCTCATCTCGGTGCATCCGATATTCAACCTGTACAACGACCGGTGGCCGATCTACACGGGCCACGACCCGCTGCCGCCGGCCAAGTTCGTCCACAACGAGGGCGACCGCGTCGGCCAGGCGCTGGAGTCGCTGGTGTCGCCCGGCGTGATCGTCTCGGGCGGCACCGCCCTGCGCTCGATCCTGTCGCCGGGGGTGGTGCTGCACTCCCATTCCCACGTCGAGGACTCGGTCCTGATGGGCTGCGTCAAGGTCGGCAGGGGCGCGATCGTACGTCGGGCGATCATCGACAAGAACGTCGTCATCCCCGACGGCGCCCGGATCGGCTTCGACCTGGAGCACGACAGGCAGCGGTTCGCGGTGACGCGCAGCGGCGTCGTGGTCATCGGCAAGAACGAGATCATCGACCGCTGAGGACCCGGCCGAGGACCGCCCCTGGCCGGGTGGTCGTCACCGGCCGTTGATGCGCCACATCGGCTCGACCACGCTCCACTGGGCCTCCCACGCGCGCCGGGCCCGGCGCTGGTTCACCGTCCTGACGAGGAGGACCAGCACGGCCAGCCCCGCGCTCGCGGCCATCGGGACCCCGGTGCCGACCGTCAGGGCCGCGACCACCGTCGTCTCCCTGTCCTGCGGGCGCGGGGTCAGCGTGCCGTGCTCGTCGGTCCATACGCGGATGACGTCGCCGGCGTGTTTGCTCGGGGCCGCGTCGACGACGCCCGTCCTCTGGACACCGTCGGGTGCGGTCCATCGCGCCTGGGCGTGACCCACCGCCGCACCGGCCGCCGAGAGCCGCGGCGTGGTGACGTCCTCGACCAGCGTGGCGGTCACCTGATGGCGCGACCGCTGCTGCTGGGCCTCCGTCCGCACGCCGTCGTCGTACGCGCGCACGCTCAAGGCCATGCCGAAGACGACCGCGGCCATGAAGCCCAGCACGGCGACCAGCCGGACCAGCGCTTCGACGCGGTCGCATCGGCGGCGCAGCGGATTTCTATCCAGTCCGAGCCACCGGGCGAACCTGGCGAATGGATTCTGCGACATCTCACACCTCACAGGGTCATTACCACTGCGAGTCCTGTTTATGCCTATTTTGACGTCCAAGGAACGTAGAGGAAACACCCCTCCCCATACAAGCGCACATCCTCGCGGATCGGCCTGCCCCACAGGGCTTCCCGGCGCCGGGCGACGGGCTCGCCCGCCTCTTCGGCGGCCGGCGATCCGGCCGCCGGAGGAGGGCCGCGAGCGCGGGCACGGGCGAGCCGGGAAGCGCGGACCAGGAGTCCTCATGCCTCCCCGCGCCTGGTTCGGGAAAGTCCGCCGGCACGCTCGCGCGGCATCGAGCGCCGCATTGAAGGTGGCATTGAGGGCGGCACCGTATGGCCAAGCACAAGAAAGGCCCGAAATATCCTTTTAATGGCAAAGTGCGGCATTCTCCGCTCGGCACCGCGATCTGCACCACACCGTCTCGTACGGCCCCTTGCCTGTGGGCCACTCGGTGGCATAATCGCCCGGAAACGGGATGATCCCGTCCGCGCGACCATCAAGGATGGTTTGGGTGTTCGGGATCCTCCGTCCGTGTGCCCGTCACAGCCGCCCCTCCGTTCACGAGGCCTGGCGGGCCCACCTGTGCGGGCTGTGCCTGACCCTGCGCGACCGGCACGGGCAGGTGGCAAGGGCCGCCACCAACTACGACGGGCTGATCCTCTCCGTCCTGGCGGAGGCGCAGCGGCCGGACGGCCGTGAGCGCCGCACAGCGGGCCCGTGCGCGCTGCGGGCCTTCCGGACGGCCGAGGTGGTGCCGTCCGCCGCCGAGGGGGCCCGGCTGGCGGCCGCCGTGTCGCTCGCCCTCGCGGCGGGGAAGATCCGCGACCACGCCGCCGACGGGGACGGCGTCGCCGGCCTGCCCGTCCGGGGAGCCCCGATCCGTGCGGTCGCCGCCTCCTGGGCCGCCGCCGCCGAGCGCGGCGGTCGTTCGATCGGCTTCGACACCGCGGTCCTGACCGAGGCCGCCGGGCGTCAGGCCGTCCTCGAAGGGACGCCGGGCCTCACGCTGCTCCAGCTCACCGAGCCGACGGAGGCCGCCGTCGCCGCCGCCTTCGCCCACACCGCCGTGCTGGCGGGCAGGCCGGGCAACGCCGGGAGCCTGCGCGAAGCGGGGCTCCACTTCGGGCGGATCGCGCACATCCTCGACGCGGTGGAAGACTTCGACGCCGACCAGGCCCGCGGCGCGTACAACCCGCTCGCGGCCACCGGCACCTCCGTCGAGGAGGCCCGGCGGCTTTGCGAGCGGTCTCTGCACGGGCTCGCCCTGGCCGTACAGGACCTGGACCTGGCTGATCGGCACCTGGTGGAGGCTCTCCTGCGGGACGAGACCCGGCGGGCGGTGCGTCGCGCGTTCCCGGCACACCCGGGCGGCTCGCCCCACCCGGGCGGCATCGCACAGGGCTCGCCCCACAGCGGCGGCGCGGCACACCCGCAAGCCTCGCCACACCCGCAGGCCTCACACCCGTACGGCTCGCCCCACCCGGGCGGCTCGGCCTGCTCCGGTCACGCACGCCCTTCGGCCGGCCGGGCCGTTCCGGAGAACTTGGCCGGTTCAGGGCACCTGGGCGGTCCGGCGAGCCCCGGAGCGGTGGGCAAGGTGCTCGCCGGCGGCCTCACCTTCGTGACCTGCGGGCTCTACCGGCCGCCCTGGAGCCCCTACCGCGACGCGCCGTGGCATGCGCGCTGCTACCTGGACGGGTGCGACTGCTGCCCTTGCGACGAGTGCTGCTGCGACGGCTGCTCGTGCGATGGGTGCGGCTGCGACGGGTGCTGCTGCGACTGCGACTGCTGTTCCTGCGACTGCTGAGCCTCCAGCCCCGCTCAGCCCCGGCCCCGCTCAGCCCCGGCCCCGCTGAGACCCCCGGCGGCTGAAGGCTGCCCCCGCCGGGGCCTCCAGCCGGTGGTAACCGGGGCGGATCACCCGATCCGACGGTATGGTCCCATCGTGCGTGGATCACGGCCTTTCCGGTGGCTGACACCGGCCGAGCGGAAGCTGTGGGAGGCGTACCCGACCGGCGCCTGGGTGGACCTGCGCGGCGGCTCGGCCGGCAGGGACGGCGGCGCGTACCACGGCCCGGGCGAGGTCGCGGGCGGCGCCCCGGAGACCGGCGGGTCGTGGGGGCGGGCGCGGACCGTCCGGGCAGAGCTGATCGCCGCACTGCTCCTCGGCCTGCGAGGCGACGAGCCCGGCCAGGTGCCCGGGGTCCGCCTCGCCGGGGCGCGGATCACCGGCGACCTCAACCTGTCCGACGCGACCATCGAGGCGAAGATCCACCTCCTCGGCTGCCACATCGCGGGGACCGTGTCGCTCGACGACGCGCGAACCCGGGGCGTCCGCCTGAGACACTGCGACGTCCACCGGGTCAAGGCACGCCGGGCCACCGTCGACGGCCTGCTCGACCTCGACGGATCGACCGTACGGGAGGCGCTGCATCTGGACAACGCCCACGTCACCGGGCAACTCCGGCTGTGCCACTCCGAGCTGTACGCGATGGAGGAGCTGTCACGGCCGCCGCACCGCCTCCCGGAGGGCACGGAGGGCCCGCCTGCCCCGGGCGGCGCGCACGGGTGGGAGGACTGGCGTGATCCGCCCGGGCGGGGACCGGTCGCCCTGTGGGGCGGAGGGCTCATCGTGGACGGCGGCGCGTTCCTGCGCGACCTGCGGGCCGGCGGATGCCTGCGGCTGGTCGGCGCCCGGTTCAACAGCGGCCTGCACATCGAGCGGGCCGTCGTCACCAGCGCCGGGACGCACGCCGTGCAGGCCGACCACATGCAGGCGACGGCCGCGGAGTTCAGCGGGGGCTTCACCGCGTACGGCACCGTGAGGCTGCGGGGGGCCAGGATCACCGGGGTGCTCTCGTTCAGCGAGGCCGTGCTGGCGGCCCCCGCCGCGCTGCCCGAGGGCCGGGCGCTGCACCTGAGCCACATGCAGGCCGACGAGCTCATCCTCCTGCCGGCCTCGATCGAGGGGGAGGTGAATCTGGCCTACTCCCGCCTCGGCGTCCTGTTCGACCAGCCGGCCAGCTATCGGGAGCATGTGCACCTCAACGGCCTGACGTACGAGTCGCTGCGCGGACCCGCCTCCCTCGCCGACCGCCTGTCGTGGCTGCGCCGGGACCCCGCGGGCTACCGTCCCCAGCCGTACGAGCAACTCGCCGCCTACTACCGGCGGATCGGTCACGAGCCGGACGCCCGCAGGGCGCTGCTGGCCAAGCAGCGCGCCCGGCGGCGGACGCTGCGCCTGCCGGGCCGCCTGTGGGGGCGGCTGCTCGACGCCGCGGTCGGGTACGGCTACCGGCCCTGGCTGGCCGGGGTGTGGGCGGCCCTGCTCCTCGCCGCAGGGACGGCGGCCTTCTCCCACTGGCCGCCGCACCAGATCGGGCTCGACGAGAGCCGGCACTTCAACCCGTTCACCTACACGCTGGACCTGCTGGTGCCGGTGAGCGTGTTCGAGCAGCGGGCCGCGTGGGAGCCGTACGGGTGGACGCTGTGGCTGGCCAACGGCCTGATCGCGGCCGGCTGGATCCTCGCGACGGCGCTCATCGCCGGCGGCACGCGGGTGCTGCGCGGCTCCGGCACGTCCTGAGCCGGCCGGGCGGGCCCGTCACACGAACCCGCCGGCCGCACGAACCCGCCGGTCAGGCGGGCCGGTCGACCCGGAACCGGGGAATGCTCTCGGGGTACTTCTCGCGGATGAACGTGACCATGTGCTCGCGGATGTCGCACCGCAGGTCCCAGGCGCTGGCCGAGTCTGCCGCGCTCATCAGGGCCCGCAGCTCGATCAGCCCGGTGGGTGTGACGTCGGTGACCTGGAGGGTCCAGTCCTTCTGGTCCCAGAGCGGGTTGTCGCGAAGCGCGCGGTAGAGCTCGGCCCGCAGCTCCTCCACCGGGACCGACCAGTCGGCCCGCAGGTAGACGCTGCCCAGTATCCGGCTCTCGTGCCGGGTCCAGTTCTCGAACGGGTTGGTGGTGAAGTAGGACACCGGGAGGATGAGCCGCCGCTCGTCCCACAGGCGCAGCGCCACGTAGGTCAGCGTGAGCTCCTCGATCCTGCCCCACTCCTCCTCCACCACGACCACGTCGTCCAGCCGCAGGGCGTCGCTGAAGGCGAGCTGCAGCCCGGCGAGCAGGTTGCCCAGCGTGGACTGGGCCGCGATGCCGCCCACCACACCGGCGATGCCCGCGGACGCGAGCAGCCCGGCGCCCAGCGCCCGAACCTGCGGGAAGGTGAACAGCATCGCGCCCAGGGCGACGACCACGACGACCGCCGCGGACACGCGGCGGACGAGCGTGATCTGCGTGCGGATCCGGCGGGCCCTGCGGTTGCGCTCACCCTCCACCCGGGTGAGCCGGTCGAGGACCACGTCGGTGACCGCGTACGCCGCCTGGATCACCAGCCACGTCACGCAGACGATCAGCAGCAGCGTGAACATCTGCCGGAGGAAGCTTTGCGAGAGCCAGCCGGACATGCCGGGGGTGTAGACGGCGCTGACGGTCGCCAGCACGGCCGTCGCGAACCCCGGCCAGGTGCACCGGCGGACCACCGGCCCGGCGAGGGCCCAGCGCTCCCCGATGAGCCGTGATTTCAGCACCCGCCGGACCATCTCCACCGCGACGATCGCGGCGGCGACGGCGATTCCGAGACTTGCCCAGTTCCACGCGGCCGTCAGGACGGCGCCCCCTTTCGTCGTCATGGCGGGCCCCTTGCCCGCCCAACAAAGGCATAAAACCGGTCAAAAGTGTGATCAGAATGACTCGTCGAAGCTCACATCGCCCTCGACGGCCACCTGGTAGGCGGATACCCGGCGCTCGAAGAAGTTGGCCAGCTCCTGCACGTCCTGGAACTCCATGAAGGCGAACGGGTTGGCCGTGCCGTACCTGGGGGGCATGCCGAGCCGGGCGAGACGGCGGTCGGCGACGTACTCCAGGTACTCCCGCATGTGGCCGGCGCTCATGCCGCCGAGGCCGTCCCCGCACAGGTCGCGTGCGAAGGCAGACTCCGCCGCGACCGCCTCCTCCATCATCCGGACCACCTGCCCCGCCAGCTCGTCGTCGAACAGCTCCGGCTCCTCCCGGCGTACGGTGTCCACGACCTCGAAGGCGAACTCCATGTGCATCGACTCGTCGCGGAACACCCAGTTGGTGCCGGTCGCCAGGCCACCGAGCAGGCCGCGTGAGCGGAACCAGTAGACGTAGGCGAAGGCGCCGTAGAAGAACAGGCCCTCGATGCAGGCGGCGAAGCAGACGAGGTTGAGCAGGAAGGCCCGCCGGTCCTCCCGGGTGCCGAGGCGGGACAGGCCGCCGATCGAGTCGATCCACCGGAAGCAGAACTCCGCCTTGGCCCTGATCGAGGGGATGTGCTCCACCGCGGCGAACGCCTTGGCCCGCTCGTCGTGGTCGGGCATGTAGGTGTCGAGGAGGGTCAGGTAGAACTGGACGTGCACCGCCTCCTCGAACAGCTGCCTGCTGAGGTAGAGCCGCGCCTCCGGCGCGTTGATGTGCTGGTAGAGGTTGAGCACCAGGTTGTTGGCGACGATCGAGTCGCCGGTGGCGAAGAACGCGACGAGCCGGTTGACCAGGTGCCGCTCGCCGTCGCCGAGCCTGGCCAGGTCGGTGAGATCGGTGTGGAGGTCCACCTCCTCGACCGTCCACGTGTTCCTGATGGCCGCGCGGTACCTGTCGTAGAACTCCGGGTACCGCATCGGCCGCAGGGTGAGGTCCATCCCGGGGTCGAGCAGCATGGCACGCCTTTCAACGGTGGTTCCTGAGTTGGTCCCTGAGTGGGTCGCTGAGGTGGCCGCGGTCACTGGCAGGCCTCGCAGATCTCGGGGTTCTCCAGCGAGCAGGCGACCGCCTCGCCGGGCTCCGGGCCGGTCTCCGCGGAGGACTCCGCGGCGGGCCGTACGGCGGCCACCGTGGTCTGCGCGATCCTCGTCGCCGGGCGGGACCGCAGGTAGTACGTCGTCTTCAGGCCCGACCGCCAGGCGTAGGCGTACATCGACGACAGCTTGCCGATCGTCGGGGCGGCCATGAAGAGGTTGAGCGACTGCGACTGGTCGACGTACGGCTGCCGGGCGGCGGCCAGGTCGATGAGCGCCTTCTGCGGCAGCTCCCAGGCGGTGCGGTAGAGCGCCTTGAGCTCGTCGGGGACGTCCGGAAGCCCCTGGATCGACCCGTCGGCCACCTTGAGCGCGTCCCGCACGGCCCCGGTCCACAGCCCGAGCGCCTGGAGGTCGCGGACCAGGTACCGGTTGACCTGGAGGAACTCCCCCGACAGGGTCTCCCGCTTGAAGACGTTGGACACCTGCGGCTCGACGCACTCGTAGCACCCGGCGATCGAGGCGATGGTGGCGGTCGGGGCGACGGCGACCAGCAGGGAGTTGCGCAGGCCGGTCCGCTCGATCCTGGTGCGCAGCTCCGCCCACTCCTCCGGGTGCACGGGTCGCGCCGGGAAGTGGTCCGGGTGCAGGATCCCGCGCGCCGCCCTGGTCTCGCCGTACGAGGGGTGCCGCCCGCGCTCCACCGCGAGGTCCGCCGAGGTCCCGTACGCGGCGAGCGCGATCTCCTCGGAGATCCGGGTGGACAGGGCGAGGGCCTCCGGCGAGTCGAACGGCAGCCGCAGCGCGAAGAACACGTCGGCCAGGCCCATCACGCCGAGGCCGACCGGACGCCACTTCAGGTTGGCCGCCTCCGCCTCGGGGGTGGGGTAGAACCCGAGGTCGATGGTCCGGTCGAGGAACCGCACGGCGGTGCGGACGGTCGCCCGCAGCCGTTCCCAGTCGACGCCGCCGTCCGTGAGGTGCGCGGCGAGGTTGACCGAGCCGAGGTTGCAGACGGCGGTCTCGCCGTCCGAGGTGACCTCAAGGATCTCGGTGCACAGGTTGGACAGGTGGATGACGTTGCCCGCGAGCGCCGTCTGGTTGGAGGTGCGGTTGGCCGCGTCCTTGAACGTCATCCAGCCGTTGCCCGTCTGGGCGAGCGTCCGCATCATCCTGCCGTACAGAGCCCTGGCCGGGACCTGCCGGACGTACCGTCCGGCGGCCTCCAGTTCCCGGTAGCGGACGTCGAACGCCTCGCCCCAAAGATCCGTCAGCTCGGGCGCCTCCTTGGGGTCGAACAGCGACCAGGTGCCGTCCGCCTCGACCCGGCGCATGAACTCGTCGGGCACCCAGTTGGCCAGGTTGAGGTTGTGCGCGCGCCGGGCGTCCTCGCCGGTGTTGTCGCGCAGTTCGAGGAACTCCTCGATGTCGGCGTGCCAGGTCTCCAGGTAGACGCAGGCCGCGCCCTTGCGCCGGCCGCCCTGGTTCACCGCGGCCACCGAGGCGTCGAGGGTGCGCAGCCACGGGACGATGCCGTTGGACAGCCCGTTCGTGCCCCGGATGAGCGAGCCACGCGACCGGACCCGGGTCCAGGAGACCCCGATCCCCCCGGCGTACTTGGACAGCCGGGCCACCTGGGCGTACCGCTCGTAGATGCTCTCCAGCTCGTCGCGCGGCGAGTCGAGCAGGAAGCACGACGACAGCTGCGGCCGGCGGGCGCCGGAGTTGAACAGCGTCGGGGAGCTCGGCAGGTAGGCGAGGGCCGACATCAGCCGGTAGAGCTCGGCGGCCTCCTCCACCGACGACGACAGGCCGCACGCCACCCGGAGCAGGAAGTGCTGCGGCCGTTCGAGCACGCGGCGGGTGACGGGGTGGCGCAGCAGGTAGCGGTCGTAGACCGTGCGGAGCCCGAAGTACTCGAAGCGGTCGTCGGCTCCCTTCTCGGTCTGCGCGTCGACCAGTTCGTCGAGCGCCGCGGCGTTGGCCGCCACGAACGCCGCGACGCCGTCGCCGAGGAGCCCCGCCGCGTGGGTGGCCGCCACCGACTCGGCGAACGTGCGGACCCCCTGCCCGGCCGTCTCGTCCGCTATCAGGGCGCCCAGCAGCCGGGCGGCCGTCTTCGATTTCCCGGGGTCGGAGATGACCCCCGCCGCCGCCTCCTCGATCGCCTGCCACGCGTCGTGCGCGGCGCCGAGCGCGTGTGCCGGGGGCGCGCTCGTCGTTTCCGCGGTCGTCGTTTCCGCAGTCGTCGTGTCGGCGGTCGTCGTGTCGGCGGTCGTCGTCAGTGTCAACGTGCCCTCTTCCTCGCGAGCTCAGGTCCTGGCCGGAGCCGCGGGGAGGGCATGCGTCAGCGCACGCGCACGCCGGTGGACGTGCCGCGCCTGGCGGGCCCTCCCACGAGGCCCGGCATGGCCGCGCGGACATGGGTCCGCGCGCGTCACCGGCAGGTCTTCGGACTCGCGGGCGTCCGGCGCGGCCTCGGGGCCGGCCGGTCCTACTGGCCGTCGCTTCCCAGGCGCACGGCGCCCAGTGCTCAATGACGGCGGTCGTTCCCGCTCACCGCTGCGGGGCAGTCCCGGACTCGCACCGGGTTCCCTCTTGCCTCACCCGTAGGCGAACCAGCGACTCGATGATCCTACATGTAGTGGCGCCCGGCGCAACAACCCCTACAGGTTGTGTCTGCCGGTGGAGTCACCGCAATCCGAGATCGGCCAGCAGCCGGGTCGTACGGCGAGCCTCAGCGGCCAGCCACTGCCGGAAGTCGTCGCCCTCCAGATAGAGCGGGGTCCACCCGTTGCGGGCGCAGACCCGCTCCCAGAGGGGCGAGCCGCCGATGGCGCGGCAGAGGTCGAGTAACCGCTCCCGGCCTCCCGCGGCCTGCGCGAGGGGGG
The DNA here is from genome assembly GCF_040802045.1 of Microbispora sp. NPDC049125. Taxonomy (NCBI): domain Bacteria; kingdom Bacillati; phylum Actinomycetota; class Actinomycetes; order Streptosporangiales; family Streptosporangiaceae; genus Microbispora; species Microbispora sp. NPDC049125. Next base: position 26,969 of record NZ_JBEZDW010000010.1, read on the forward strand.
TGAGCAGGCCCCACCAGTTCGCGAACACCACCCCCACGCCGGACTCCAGGAGCGTGGGCGCGTCCACCCCCGGCAGGCGCTCGGGCGACGACACCACCAGGGGACGCAGCCGTCCCGCCCGGATGTGGGGGACGACGTCGCGCTGCCCGGCGAACCCGGCCGCGACCCGGCCGTCCAGCAGCGCGTCCACGGCCTGCGCCCCGTCCTCGAACGCCGCGTAGTCGATGAGGCGGGGGTCCGCCCCGAGGCCCACGGCGGTCAGGCCGAAGGCCTGGTGCTCGGGCCCGCCCACGGCCCCGCCCGCCACCTTCCGGCCGCCCGGGTCGCGCACGAGGTCCCGGGCGAACCGCTCGAACGTGCCGACGCCCGAGCCGGGCGCGGCGACCAGGACCTCCCACTCCCCCGCGAGCCTGACCAGCGGCGCCGTACGGGTCGCCGGGAGCGGGCCCCGGCCCATCGCCGCCTGGGCCAGCAGGGCGGGATCGGCGACCATCAGCTCGGCGCTCGGGGCGTCGGCCGGCCGTGAGCCGACGGCGGAACCGCCGCTCCGCCGGCGCTCGAACCCGCCGCCGGGATCGCGTCCGGCATCACGGCCAGGATCACGTCCGGGCTCGCCGTCGGTCTCGTCGGATTCCGGCTCGCCGCCGGATCCGCCGCCTCGCGACCGGCGGATCCGCACGGCCCGGGCCCACCTGCGGGCCTCGATGAGGGCCTTCAGCTCGCGGGCGACCACGTCGCCCCGTCCGGCCCCCGGCACGACCAGCGAAATCGCGCTCTGGTACGGCGGTGCCTGCGTCCCGCATCCCCCCGCGAGGGCCAAGACCCCCAGTGCGAGAACCGTACGGCGTCGCATGTCCGGCACCCTCCCCCCGAAGAGCCCCTTATGCGCACAGACTATGGCTTACTACACCAAGTCACTACATATCGGACGCTAGGGGACGATGAACTCATCGGGATGGGTGCGCGGGGGCCCGATCAGGGGCCGGAGTCTCCCGCCGCGGCGGGCTCCGGCGCGACCGGCGGGAACGGGATCCCGGTCAAGACGGGCAGCAGCGCCTCCTCCTCGTAGTCGAGGTGCGCCGTGAGCTCCTCCGACAGCCGGTCCAGCTCGGCCAGGAACCGCCGGGGGTCCGCGACGCCGACGCCGGCCAGCAGTGCGCTCAGCTCACCCTGGATGCGCGCCACCGTCCGATGCTCGGCGCGGAGCCTGTCCAGAGCGTCGCGCAGGTGAGGGTGCTCACTCGCGAGCGCGGGGAAGATGTACGCGTCCTCGCCGGTGTGATGCGACTCCAGGCCCTGACAGAAGGCCAGGCAGTGCTGCCTGATCTGCATTCCGAGCCCCGGCGCAGGGGGGTCGCCCGGGCCCTGGTGGGCCGCGCGCTCGGCGAGGTGGGCCTCGGCCTCGGCGCGCAGGTTCCGCAGTTGCGCGCGCAGCCAGGTGTGGATCTGCACGAGCTTGCCGCCGAGAGTGGTGACCGGCCCCTCCCCCGCGTCGAGCGACGGGCGCTCCAGCACCACGACCGGCAGCGTACGGGCGGTGCCGGCCTGGTAGCCGGCGAACCCGGGTGCGGCGCGCACCACCTGCTCGAACAGCCGCTCACGACGCGCCCCCTCGGCGGGGACCGCGATCGCCTCGAACACCTCCGTGCCGATCTCCACCCGTACCACGGGGTGGGCGAGCAGGTTGTGGTACCAGGCGGGATGCCTGTCGGCGCCGCCGGCGGACCCGACGACCAGCAGCAGGTCGCCGTCACGGACGTAGCCGAGGGGCACGGTGTGCTCCCGCCCCGACTTCGCGCCGGTCGTGGTGAGCAGGAGGAGGTCGCCGCCCTCGAAGGGACCACCGACCTTCCCCCCGTTGGCTCGGAACTCCTCGATGACGCTGTGGTTAAAGGACATACGGTGTCAGATCTCCAGAAAAGTGCATGGGTAGAAAAGCGCATGGGTCAGCGGTGACAGTCGCTGAGTGATCACGGTGTCGTGATGACGTGATGACGTGATGGCGGTGACGCGCGGCTTATGGCGCCACCGCACACCGGCCCTCGTCTGGAGAAGGACATCGATCCGGCGCCCGAGGCCGTAAGGGGCCCGCCCGGACCCCGCCGGCCGTCGAGGAGGCCGTCGAAGAGGCCGCCGCGAAGCTGCGGAGGGCGTGGGCGTGCCGGATGTCACGCGGCGGTGCCGGGCACCGGGGAGGACGAGGGACGGCGCGCGGAGGCGCTCAGATCATGCGCGCGGCGCGGAGTGCGACCTCATGGCAGCGGTCCCTTCGTGAAGGTGCTCGCCCGGTCGCCGGCCTGGCCCATACATGCTCTCTGCTCGTCGGGGCCGGCGCCACGCGGCACGCCGACCATTACACCCACCCGGTGACCGACTGTCAACGGCCCGCGCCCCCACCCGGGGGACGCGGGCCGTACCGCACGGAGGAGCTACTCGACGGTGACGCTCTTGGCCAGGTTGCGCGGCTTGTCCACGTCACGGCCGAGCGCGACGGCGGCGTGGTAGGCGAACAGCTGCAGCGGGATCGTCAGCAGGATCGGGTCGAGCTCGTCCTCGCTCTTCGGCACCACGATGCAGTCGTCGGCCGCGTCGGCGGTCCGGTGGCCGACCATCAGGATGCGGCCGTGGCGCGCCCGGATCTCGCCGAGCGTCGTGAGGTTCTTGTCGAGCAGGTCGTCGTCGGGGACGATCGCCACGGTCGGCAGCTCGGGGCTGATCAGCGCCAGCGGCCCGTGCTTGAGCTCGCTCGCCGGGTACGCCTCCGCGTGGACGTAGGAGATCTCCTTGAGCTTCTGGGCGCCCTCGCGGGCCACCGGGTAGCCGCGCACCCGGCCGACGAACATCATGCCGGGGGCGTCCGCGTACTTGATGGCGAGCTCCCTGATCTGCTCCTCCAGGGTGAGGATGTCCTTGATCTGCTCGGGCAGCCGGCGCAGCCCCTCGCAGATCCTCCGGCCGTCCGCCGGGGACAGGTCGCGTACGCGGCCCAGATGCAGGGCCAGCAGGGCGAAGGCGACGGCGGTGGAGGTGAACGCCTTGGTGGAGGCCACCGAGACCTCGGGCCCCGCGTGCAGGTAGACGCCGCCGTCACACTCGCGGGCGATGGCGCTGCCGACGGTGTTGACGATGCCGAGCACGCGGCCGCCCTTGCGCTTGAGCTCCTGGACGGCGGCGAGGGTGTCGTAGGTCTCCCCCGACTGGCTGATCGCGACGTACAGGGTGTCGGCCTCCACGACGGGGCTGCGGTAGCGGAACTCCGAGGCGGGCTCGGCGTCGGCGGGGATGCGGGCCAGCTCCTCGATGAGCTGCGCGCCGATCTGCCCCGAGTAGTACGCGGAGCCACACCCGATGATCTTCACCCGGCGGAACGAGCGGGTCTCGCGCGCGTCCATGTTGAGGCCGCCCAGGTGGGCGATGTGGAACCGGTCGTCGACGCGGCCGCGCAGCGTGCGGGCGACCGTGTCGGGCTGCTCGGAGATCTCCTTGAGCAGGTAGTGCTCGTAGCCGCCGTTGTCGTAGTGCCCGGCGTCCCAGTCGACCGTGAACGGCTCCTTGGCCGTCTCCCTGGCGTCGCTGGTGAACGTGTGGAACCCGTCGGCGGTGAGCACGGCCAGCTCGCCGTCCTCGAGGTGGACGACCTGGCGGGTGTAGCGGATCAGGGCCGCGACGTCGGACGCGGCGAACATCTCCTTCTCGCCGATCCCGACGACGATCGGGCTGCCGTTGCGCGCGACCACCACCTCGCCGGAGCGCTGCGCGTCGACCACCGCGATGCCGTACGTGCCGACCACGCTCTTGAGCGCCTTGCGTACCGCGTCCTCCAGGGAGTCGGTCTCCTTGACGGTGCGGCCGATGAGGTGCGCCAGCACCTCGGTGTCGGTCTCGCTCTCGAACTTGACGCCGTCGGCCTCCAGGCGGCGGCGCAGCTCGTCGGCGTTCTCGATGATGCCGTTGTGGACGACCGCGATGCGCTCCTCACGGTCGAGGTGGGGGTGCGCGTTCACGTCGCTCGGCACGCCGTGCGTCGCCCAGCGGGTGTGCCCGATGCCGATCGTGCCCTTGAAGCGGGCCGGCATGGCGCTCGCCAGGTCGGCGACCCGGCCCTTGACCTTGCGCATCTTCAGGCTCTTGGCGTTGACCACGGCGAGACCGGCCGAGTCGTAGCCCCGGTACTCAAGGCGCTGGAGACCTTCGAGGAGGATGGGTGCCGCATCCTTCGGGCCGACATAAGCGACGATTCCGCACATGTGCGCTCCTATCCGTAAACGATCCGGCGGAGCTGGCGCAGGGTCAGCTCCGGTGCCGTGACACGCCTTCCCGACAGCTCGGCGGAGATCCGGGGAAAGATCTGGTCGTTGGTCAGCCCCCTCGACTTGAGCTCGCCGTGGCGGCGCCGCACGTAGTCCTCCGCGGACTCGCCGAAGTACGCCAGGACGTCGGCCACCACGCGGGCCGCCTCCCCCGGGCCGAGCGAGGTGGTCCGGATGAGGTGGCCGATCAAGTCCTCGAAGGGATGCCGTGTCGTCGACACAGAGCAGGACCCTAACGCAGTACGGATGCCGACTAACAAGTTTCTTGCCCGTATTCGGGCAGGATCAGTCCCAAAACCCTCTTGGCCGGATCTGTACGGACGGGCGACGGCCTCTTTCCCGTCCTTCCACGGCCGTCAGGTTCCCTCTACGGCGAGTCAGGTCACGTCACGCGGCCGGGCCGACCAGGTGTCGCAGGATCCCGGCCGTCCCGAGCGGAACCCCTTCGTCAGCCATCGCAGCCGGGTCGCGAGACGCCCGTGGTCACGGACCCACCGCGGCGGACTCACCCCCGCGAACGCGTCCTGGAACCGGCTCCACGGCGGCATCACCTTCCGCATCGCGTGGAGCGCGACGCCGGAGAAGCACTCGGCCTGGAGCTCGAGCCGTCTGCTCACCAGGTCCTTCTCCTGCCGCGTGCCCGCCTGGCCGGTCATCTCGTCGGCCCGCCTCATGAGGCCCGCGAGGTGCTGGATGCGGTGGCCGTACTCGTGCGCGACCACCTCCGCCACCCACGCGGCGGCGACGGCCTCCCGGTCCTCGGGCAGGAGCAGCACGTAGTACGTCGCGGTGCCGCCGCAGTAGGTGCCGGCGGCGCCGTCGGCGGGCATCCTGCCGCACACCGAGTCTTTTTCGTGGCGCTTGACGAACCTGCGCAGCGGCGGCAGGAAGTCCATCCCCACCTTTTCGAACTCCGTCGCCCAGATCACGTCCAGGCAGTCCGAGACCGACTCCATGTAGCGCTTCATCGACGTCCAGCCCCCGGCGGGAGAGCGGACGTCACAGGAGGCCTTCGCCGCCGGCGCCGTGTAAAGGGTGCTCCCGGAGTCGGCGGCGTCCCGCTCGTCGTCCGGCGCGAGCAGGTGGAATCCGGCGTCCGGCGGCGTCCGCGAGGGCGTGGCCGTCCACTGGGCCACCCTCATGGGGAAGGGCTCGGGGGAGGTCTCCCCCGCACAGCCGGCCACGAGAGCGAGCAGCCCCAGCACGGGGAGAAGACGGCGCATGATCGGGAATCGTATGCACCGTTAGTCACGACATGATCCTTCTTGTGCAACACATTCCCATCCGCGCCGGGACACCGCGACGCCCCATGCCAGGGCCGCTCACAGCGAGGGCGGCCGCGCACGTCGCAGGGGGACGGCACGGCCGCCGCCGCGGGCGCCGCGGCGGTCAGCCCGCTGGGGCGGCGGCGCGCAGCACCTTCATGAACTCCCGCATCCAGGCCGGGTGGTCGGGCCAGGCCCGCCCGGTCACCAGGTTCTGGTCGACGTGCGCCTCGCTGTCCAGCCACGTGCCGCCCGCGCTCTCGACGTCGACGGCGCAGGCGGGGTAGGCGCTGCTCTCCCGTCCCTTGAGCACGCCGGCCGCCGCCAGGACGAGCGGCCCGTGGCACAGCGCCGCGATGGGCTTGCCCGCCTGCGCGAAGTGGCGGACGATCTCCTGGCAGTCCAGGTCGCCCCGGATGTACTCCGGCGCCCGGCCGCCCGGGATCACCACCGCCGCGTAGTCCCCGGGGGTGACGTCGCCGAACGCGACGTCGGCCGCCCAGGTGTGCCCCGGCTTCTCGGTGTAGGTCTCGAATCCGTCCACGAAGTCGTGCACGACGAACTGGAGCTTCTTGACCGCCGGTGCGGCGATGTGGACCTCGTAGCCCTCCTCCAGCAGCCGCTGGTACGGGTACATGACCTCCAGGTCCTCGGCCGCGTCGCCCGTGATGATCAGCACCTTCGCCATGGCGGATCCCCTCCTCGTACGGTTTCCGCCTCGATCCTGCGCGCGGCCCCGCCCGCCGGTCAACGCCTTCTCCGGGTACGGCCCGGCTTTGGTACGGCCCCGCCCGCCACGCCGGCGACCAGGCCGTGGACGGGTAGAGTCACCACGTGTCCCGGCAGCGGGACCCTGGTGGAGTGGCCGAGAGGCGAGGCAGTGGCCTGCAAAGCCGCGCACACGGGTTCGAATCCCGTCTCCACCTCTTGAGGCTGAGACTGACAGACGGCTCCGGCAGCCCGCCGGATCCGCTAGAGTTGAGCATGCGCCGCGGGGGAAACCCGAGCGGCGGTCGCGGAAGTGGCTCAGTGGTAGAGCATCACCTTGCCAAGGTGAGGGTCGCGGGTTCGAATCCCGTCTTCCGCTCGAAACCCGATCTTCGGTCGGGCCCGGGCGATTAGCTCAGCGGGAGAGCGCTTCCCTGACACGGAAGAGGTCACTGGTTCAATCCCAGTATCGCCCACCATAGGTGTCTTATCAGAACCTTGGCCGCAGAGGGCTGGGGCTGGCGGGGCCACGTGGTTGTCTGCAACGCCGTACCCGGTTCCGGGTGCGGCGTTGTTGTGTTGTAGGGCCTGTGCGCCGTGAAGGGGCGTGCGTGGCCGTGTGGCCGTGCTGGGGCGTGAGTGCCTGCTGGTGGTGTCCGCATCCTCCCCGGCCGCCACCACTCGTACGCCGGTCGTGGCTCACTCCGCCCTGAGGATCGGGGCGATCGCGAGGCGGGCCACGGCTCGGGCGGGCCGCGCGGCGACGGCCGCGGCGGCGGCCAGGGTCACCGGGGCGATGAGGGCCAGCGTCGTGACCGGGACCGGGGGCACGTAGACCATGGGGGTGTTGTCGGCCACCAGCCGCCACAGCGCCCGGCCCGTGACCAGGCCGAGGGGGACGCCGGCGAGCAGGCCGATGGCGGCGAGCGTGCCCGCCTGGGTCAGCGTGATCATGCGCGCCTGGACACGCGTCATGCCGAGGGCCCGCAGGACGGCGATGTCGTGCCGTCTCCTGCGTGCCGTGATCGTCACCGCGTGCGCGGCGGCCGCCACGGCAAGCAGTGCCAGGAAGGCCGCGAGCGCGCCCGGCAGGACCCGCACGTCCCTGATCTCGTTGAGCTGCGGCGGCATGATCGCCGGCACCAGGCCGACGTCACGGCCAACGAGCCGGGACAGCCGCGCGGAGACCGTGCCGACGTCGGCGCCCGGGCCGAGCACGACCAGTCCCATATTGACATCGAAGGAGTGGAAGACCCGGTCGTAGCCGGCCGCGGTGACCTGCGCACCGTCGTCGTAGGTGTTGGAGACCCCCATGGGGACGAACCCGATCGCCGAGACTCGGAAGTCGGCCGCCGCCTCCCGCCCGGTGAGCCTGATCACATCACCGACCTTGGCATTCAGGCGCGCCGCCGTGGTGACCGCGAGCAGGACGTCGGCATCGGTCACCGGTGGACGGCCGGTGACCACCACCGGCGGGACCTCGTTCCTGACGGGCCTCGGCCCGTACACCATGTACGGGTTCCCTCCCGTGGACGCGGCGGCGACGCGCTCGTCGGCGACGGCCAGCACATCGGGGTCCGCGGCCACCTTGGGCAGCACACCGGTAGCGCCCTCCCTGTTGTACCCGAGGAAAACGAGGAGCTGATGAGTCTGCCCGAACCGCTCCGGATGCTCCGCCGCGTCCCCCACCCCTGCGGAGAAGGTGAACGCGGCCGTCACCCCGAGAACCCCCGCCAGGGTGCCGGACATCGCCGAACGGATCGGGAGCGCCTGCCCGCGGCCCAGGGCGTACCGGAGACCGGTCACCACCGGCACGGGCAGTCCGGCCCGCGCGGCCGCCGACACCAGGGCCGAAGCGCGCGGTCCCCGGTTCCGCCCGGTGGCGAACCGGCCGATCCAGGCGCCGGCCACGGCCGTGCCCACGGCCAGCAGGGGCACGATGATCAGCGGCGGCAGCAGGACCACCGGATCGATGTCGAGCCCCGGATGGGGCTCGAAGTTCGCGGCGGCCCCGATCGGCATCCAGGGGGACGCGGCCGCCGCCCCACAGACCCCGAGAACGGCCCCCACCGCCGTGGCGGCGGCGGGACCGAGGGCCGCCGCGAGGGCCTCCTGCCGGGGCGTCAGCCCGCTCACCCGCAGGGTCCGCAACTCGGCGAGGGTCCCGCCGATCGACCGCAGGAGATGCTGGCCGATGAGCAACGTGGCGGCGGCGAGGGCGGCGAGCGCGAACGCCAGCAGGCTCACCGCCTCGTAGTTCAGCAGCCGGTCGTAGCGCCGCCCGGTGTCGGCGAGCCTGTCGATCGGGATCGGATGCCCGGTGAGCGCCGCCATACGGGTCCGGAGGCGCTCCACTCCGTCGGCCCCGTCCGTGAGCCTGACCAGGGCGACGGAGAACCCTCTGTGGTCGGCCCCCATCAGGTTGTCGCGATATTTCCGGAACAGTCCGGGCGATGGGAGGACGACCCCTGGGCCGTCGACGCCGTCGGAGAAGTACGGCGACCTTATGATCCCCACGATGGTCGCCGTCACCGTCGGCCCCTGCCCGCCCTGCATCGCGCCCCCGGCGTCCGCGACGAGATCGACCTTCTCGGGCGTGTTGAGCTGGATCCGAACGGTGTCGCCCACGCCCTTGCCGTACAACCGGGTGAACCGCCACTGCACCACGACCTCGTCCGCCCGGCGGGGGTCCGGCAGCCGCCCCGCGAGCACGACCGGTCGCTCTAGATCCCGCCACATCGCGTCGTCCACGGGCGGCACGCACAGCCAGTTGAACGGCATGTCGTCGATGTGCAGACCGGTGATCGCGTAGGGCGCGACAGCCTCGACGCCCGGCAGTGCGCGCACCCGGTTCCAGTCGAGATCCGGATCCTGGTTGGACACCAGCGCGTCCGCGGGCCTGGTCACCGCGCGCAACCTGTCGAGCGCGCCGGCCCCGCGGCGTGCCCCCGCCACGGCTGTCAGCACGGTGGCCAGCGCGAACGCCACCAAGAGGGTCAGCGCCAGCCACATACGCCAGCGGCGCCGCAACTCCAGCGCCAACCAGGCTCCCAGGAAACCCACGCTCAAACTCTGCTACGGGCCTGTCACGGGGTGAAGTGTGCTAGCACCACTCCGAGTCGTCAGCGACGCGACCGGAGTGCGACCACCGCGACGGCCCACAGGAAGACGGCCGCGATGAGACCCGCTGCACCAGTCCGGCATAGGGGGTGACGAACGGCGGTTCGATGACCGTTCGGCGCCTGGCGGAGGACCGTCCGACGCCGGCAGCGGGCGCAGGCCCGAACCTTCGAGGCGTCCTCGCGCTAGATGACATCACCGATGTGGTGCACGACCCCGATCGACCAATTTAATCATTCTGTACCCGGGATGCTTCAGTCGCCAATCGCGCCACAACCGATCTTGCACCTCGGAGTTACCGGGCCCTGTACCCATACTCATCGATGAATGGCTGGAGATCAGGAATACCGAAAATGCCGGCCATCAACTCAAGCATGCCGACTTTATCTTCCCCGAAACGGCGAATATAAGCCGAATAGGAGCCAAGAGAGACGAACGATGGAGGGTCGCTCTTACTGTGAAACTTGTCCGCGTACATTACCAGCATTTCCTCGTTCGATTCTGCAAGATAATCGGCCGGGGGCAACGGCAGACGCTGCCTCACCACGTCATCCCGACTTATTCCCATTCCCGTGTGGCACGAGCAGAAACGACAGATCACATCCGGCAGGCCCTCCTCGCGAAGCAGTTCGTGACCGAGAATGCCGTGCATTACATAGCGAGCGTGATCAAGTCGTCCATCGGTGTCGTACAGTCGATAGACTCCAATGTCATGGAGCAGGCTTCCAACCTTCACTAAATTCACGTCGACACGAAGGCTGGAGTGAGAAATCAGCTGCTCTGCGATTCTGGACACGATTTCGCAGTGGGTATACACGAGATTGAACGCTTCCCGGTTGGGGGCGTATTTCATATGCAATGAACGAATTTCATCGTCGTTTGGAAGCCGCACGCAGGGAGTCTAGCAAGGTGCGATCACGGCGTACTGACTGCTAGCGGCCGGCATGAAGCGAGGAAATCTCCTCGTCCACACCCTTGACCGACCACCCTGGAAGCACAGCAATCAGAACTCGTTATGGCAGGCGACCAAGGCCCAGGCTGTACACGTCATCTCGGCCTGAGCTCAGCTTTCGGCCGGAGATTTCCCCGCTCGGTGAACAGACGGAACTTCTGGGAGACGATCGCCTACCCTTTCCGGGTACGGTCAGCACTTCGTACCGGTGGGATCCAGGCGGGGATCGATCGGCGTCAATCGCGGAGTCCGCGCCTCGATCTCGGCGGCGGCGTCCAGGCACAGGTCCTCGCGGAAACGCGGACCGATGATCTGCACGCCCTGCGGCAGGCCCCCGGCCTCTCCGGTCGGCACCGCCACCGCGGGCAGTCCCAGCAGGTTCACCACCACGCTCATGCGGAGCGCCGCCGGCCAGCCGGCGAGCCATTCCGGGTCGAGGTCGGCGCCGACCGGGAACGCCGGACTGGCGCAGATCGGCGCGAGAACCAGCGGGGTACGGCTCATCCAGTCGTTCCAGGCCCGGGCGATCGCGGCGCGCTCCATCATCGGATCGAAGGCGCGGTCGCCGGCCGCCCGTTCCCAACTGGGCTGGTACGCGGCCCAGAAGCGCACGAACTCGTCGGAGGCGAGCGTCTCCACCGGTGGCTGTTCTTCGTGCGCACGGCTGTGGTCCGACATGATCTGGGTGTAGATCTCACCGGCTCGGGTCAGCGCCGGGGCCTCGTGTTCCTCGACCAGGTAACCGGCGTCCGCGAGGAGCCCGGCAGCCCGCCGTACGGCGTCCGTCACCTCGGGATGCACGCCGCCTCCCTGCTGGTCCATGACCACCGACACCCGTATCGGCGTCGCCATGGGCGGTCCTTGGAGGGCGACCGGCGCGTACCAGGGATCACCGCCCGCGCGTCCGCACATGTGCTCGAAGGCCAGGCGCAGGTCGCTCACCCGCCGCGCGATCGGTCCGTGTACGCCGAGCAGCTGGAACGCGAACGGGGCCGGTCGCCCCGGCAGGCCCGACTGGGCCACGCGGCCCAGCGAGGGCTTCAGCGCGCAGACGCCGCAGCACAGAGCGGGCCAGCGCAGCGAGCCCGCGCCGTCGTTGCCCATTCCCACCGGGGCCATGCCGGTCGCCACCGCCACCGCGTCACCGCCGCTGGATCCACCGGGCGTGTGCCCGGCCGACCAGGGGTTGCGCGTCGCACCCCGCAACCCGTTGCCGGTGTGCCAGCGCATGCCGAACTCCGGCATGTTCGTCCGGCCGACCGGGATCGCGCCCGCCGCCCGCAGCTCCGCGATGTGCGGGGCGTCGCACGGCGCCACCGCGTCGCGCAGCGCGGCGATTCCCAGCGTCGTCGCCGAGCCCGCGACGTCGACGTTCTCCTTGATCGTCATAGGGACGCCGCACAGCGGACCGGCCGCCTCACCTTCGCGCAGGGCCTTGTCGGCGGTGTCCGCCGCGCGCAGCGCCTCCTCCCCGAGCACCACGGTGACCGCGTTCACGCGCGAGTTCACCGCGTCGATCCGATCCAGGTGCGCCTGGACCACCTCACGGCGCGACACCTGCTCGTCCCGGACCAGCCGCGCCAGATCCCCGGCGTCCAGCTCCCACAGTTGCGCCACGGCGTTCTCCCTCGGTAAGCCTGCCGCAGAACGTAGGACCGGAGTTCACGAAAAGGCAGTCTTGTTCTTCCGGGCGCCTTCAGCCGGGTCCGGTTCGTCACTCCGCGGCATCGGCGGGTGAGCCCAGGATCTCCAGGTAGTGCGGGTTCCGCATGACGCCGAGGATGTTCCCGAACGGGTCGACCACCGAGGCGGTGACGAATCCGGCGCCGCGCTCCCGCGGCCCCTCGTACTCCTTGGCCCCCTTGGACAGCAGCTCCCCGAACGCCGCCGTCACGTCGTCGACGTGCCAGTACACGATGGCCCCGCCCGGACCGGCCGGGGCGCCCGCGGGGGCGTGGCGGCTGTCGATCAGCCCCAGCTCGTGCTGGTAGTCGCCGAGCCGGAACTCGACGTACCCGGGCCGTTCGAAGTAGGGGTCGACGCCCAGCACGTCGGCGTACCAGGTGGTCGCGGCGGCCAGATCGTCCGCCCAGAGATTGATGGTGGCGAGTCCTCGCAGCATGGGTCTTTCCTTTCGTCTCCGTCTTCGTCGTCTTGGAATCTAGGCACCCAACAGGTCAGTGAATGTCCTATTGGCGGGCCAGAATGAATTCATGCGTGATCCATCCGGCAGGCTCCTGCGACTGCTGTCGCTGCTGCAGACTCCGCGCGAGTGGACGGGTGCGGAGCTGGCGGGCCGTCTGGACGTCACGGCCCGCACGATCCGGCGCGACGTCGACCGCCTGCGGGAGCTCGGCTATCCGGTCCACGCCACCCAGGGCAACACGGGGGGCTACCGGCTGACCGCGGGGACGGCCATGCCTCCGCTGCTGCTGGACGACGACGAGGCGATCGCCATCGCCATCGGCCTGCGCACCGCCGCCACCGCCGCCATCACCGGCATCGAGGAGACCTCGCTCCGCGCCCTCGCCAAGCTGGAGCAGGTCCTCCCCGAACGGCTCCGCCATCGCGTGAAGGCGCTGTCGGAGGCGGCGGTTCCCCTGCCGTACGGTGACGGCCCGGTGGCCGACGCGGACGTCCTCGCCTCGCTCGCCGCCGCCTGCGTGATCTCCGAGAAGGTGCGCTTCGCCTACACCAAGGCGGACGGCGAGACGACCCGGCGGCTGGCGGAGCCGCACCGGCTGGTGGTGGCGAGCCGCCGCTGGTACCTGGTGGCGTTCGACGAGCACCGGGCCGCCTGGCGGTCATTCCGGGTGGACCGGATCACCGAGGTGCACCGCACGGGAGTCCGCGTACGCCGCCGGGATCTGCCCGACGGCGTGGACGTCACGACCTGGGTGACCACGGCGATGGTCGGAGCGGATCTCCAGAGCCGGCCGGCCACGCGGGGGCGTGCGCGGGGACCAGGGTGAGCGGCACGGGCGTGCGCGCCGGCGCCCGGCCGGCCCCGTGGCCGAGTGCCGGCCGCGCGAGCGAGCCCTGAGGTGCACCGCACGGAGTCCGCGTACGCGGCCGCGACCCGCCCATCGGCCCGGCGAGGCGGCAGGGCTCTACCCGGACTCGCCCCGGCGAGGAGGCTCGCGGGCATTCCGTGAGGGGCCCCCGACGGCTTCATGGCCCGGAGCCGACCTGCCCGTGGGTACTGTGATTCGAGGGTTGACATCCCGACCACGGAGGGCCGGCGGCGATGGTCGACAAGTGGGCAATCAAACGTGGGCTGGCCGACGCGATCAACGCCCACGACATGCAAGCGCTGCTCGATCTCTTCAGCGAGGATGCCGTGCTCGTCTCTCCCGCGGGAATGGCGGAGGGACGCGAACAGATCGCGTGGCTCTACGAGCAGTTCTTCAGGGGCTTTCCAGACCTCCGCCTGACGGTGTGGTACGAGGCCACCGACACCGACCGGCCCATGATGGTCGAATGGACGGCGACCGGCACGCACACCGGGCCGTTTCTGCTGCCCGACGGACGAGAACTGGAGGCGACAGGCCGCCGCATCACTCTGCGCGGCTCCTGCGCGTCGTTCGTCGAGAACGAGAAGGTCGTCACGCACCGGGAGTACTTCGATCAACTGGAGCTGTACACACAGCTCGGCCTCCACCTCTCAGGCGACGGTCCGGCCCCGTGTGGCTCCGCAGCCAATGGCTCGCCGGGCTCCCATCGACAGGCCGGCCCGGTAGGCGGAAGCGGCGCGGCCGGTCACCAGGCGAGGGCGGACACCGAGGGGTCGCCGCGCCAGACGACGCGTCCCGGCAACGTGAACACAGGTGGCTCTTCGGCGTAGGCGGAAAGGGCGTCTGCGGGGAGGTCGATGCGGACCAGCTCCCTCCACGCGTCGGCGCACTTCCGCCCGGCCGTCTCGTCGCCGGTCCCGCTATGGAAGACGAGGAGGTGGCGCCCTGTGGAGTCGGTCGCGAGCGCGGCGCCCGTCGCGCCGCACGCGGACTGGTCGACCAGGCCGACAACCCCGCCGGCGCCGTCCACGAGGGCGAGCCTCGGGTCCTGCCTGCCGTCGACGTCCCCGATGCTGGCGACTACCCACCCGGTGGCGGAACCGGCAACCATCGCGGATACTCCCATCGCCCGCACACGCAGGTGCCTCCGGGGGCCCCCGCCAGGCGCCGCCGTGTCCAGTGCCAGCAACTCCATCCATTCCGAGGCGGTGACGCCCTGGAAGACCAGGGTGGCGGGGCCGTCCCAGACGAGGCCGCGGACGCCGTCCGTCCCGGTGCCCCGCAGCGGCCACTCCCTTGCCGGGCCGAGGACGCCGATCACCGCGGCCCACGGGCCGTCGCCGGGATCCGCGTACTGGCCGTCACCCGGATCGACGTTCTGGCGGGCGTACGCGATCCGGCCCTCGGGGGAGACGGCGAGATCGCGGACGAGGCCGTCGAGATCTCCGCCCACCGGCCCGTCCACCCGCGCCACGCCGCCGCCGTCCACGCTGATCCGGTAGACGCGGGAGCGGGCCGGGCCGAGCCCGTCGCGCCGGAGGGTGCTCGCCGCGGCGACGTAGTGTCCCCGGCCGACGTCGCGGGCGACGGCCGTGTAGTTGTAAAGCTCGGGGTCGGCGGCCGGGACCCTGCCCACCTCCACCCCGCGCTCGAGGTCCAGCACGATCAGGCGGCGGCCGGAGATCATGAGCGCGTGACGGGGCGTGCCGTCGGCCGCGACCGCCGCAGGCGACGGAGCCGTCCACTCGACCTGTACGGCCACGAGCGTCGCGGCGGCCACGACCACGGCGGCTGTGACGAGGCCGATCCTCCGCCAGGGCAGCGGACTCCGCCGCAGCGGGTCGCGCAGCCCCGTCCAGGCGGCGGCCATCACGAACAGGGCGGGCCCGAGCGACCATGCGACATCGGCCGGCGAGAGGATCGACAGGAGGTCGGGGTCGACCGAGCAGGCGGCTTCCTCGGGCAGCGGATCGAGCCAGGCGCCGATCGCGGTGATCACATAGCCGAGCGCGACGGCCAGCGTCCCCACACCGGCCGCCCACTGGTGCACCCGGGGGCGTCCCCTCCCCCGTACGGCCACGGTCCAGGCCAGCAGGGCGAGCAGGACCGGCGTGCCGGTGACCAGCCAGCTCTGGATCGCCGACAGGAGGTCCACGAGCTTCTCGTGCTGAGGGTCCTCCATCGGGCCGTACGACGTCCAGCCACAGGTGACCGTCTCCAGGAGTCCGGACGGCAGCAGCCCGGGGGGCAGGAACACGACGAAGCCCCCAGCCAGGGACCACAGGGTCATCCCGGCCGCGAGGCACCACCAGAACAGGGGGACACGGCGCGACGTGGCAGCCATGACAGGCACAGCGGACACGGCAGGCGGGGCGGGGGCCAAGGGGGGTGCCTCCGGAATGGACGCGGCAGGAAGTGATCAGCGAAATGCCGGGACTCTACCAAGAGGCGACGACGCGATCCCTTTCGAAAGCACCGGCCGTCACGAGGTGACGGACTCCTCGTCGGCGCCGTCTATCAGGGGACGACGACGAGGGCCTGCGGCGCGGCCTGGCGGATCCGAGTGCGGAGCCACCGCAGGTGGACGGTCGTCTCGGGGCCGCAGTGGCGGACCACGTCCAGCAGCTCCTCGTCCCTGACCCCCTTGGCGGCCTGGGCGACGACCCCCCACGAGACGTCGCACACGGTTGCCAGGAGGTACAGGTCGTGCAGGTCGCGCAGTAACCCGAAGCCGCCCCGCCGGGCCCCGGCGAACAGCGGGGCGTGCAGGCGCTCCGGCTCCTCCGGAGCGAAGTCGGAGTAGTGCCTCAGGAACGGCTCCACCCGGCGGGCGTGGGCGCTGCACTGCCCCGCCAGGCGTTCG
Source organism: Microbispora sp. NPDC049125 (assembly GCF_040802045.1). Classification (NCBI taxonomy): domain Bacteria; kingdom Bacillati; phylum Actinomycetota; class Actinomycetes; order Streptosporangiales; family Streptosporangiaceae; genus Microbispora; species Microbispora sp. NPDC049125. Next base: position 43,201 of record NZ_JBEZDW010000010.1, read on the forward strand.
CAGACGCCGTGCAGGTCCGGCTCCCGGGGGTGCCCCCGCCTGACGGCGCGGAACGCGTCCGCCAGCTCGTTCTGCGACCGGTGGAGCAGCCCCAGGTAGTGGGCGAGGTGCACGGGCTCACACCTCCTCGAAGCGTTCGGACGCCTCCGCCGGGGCCCGGGCCGTCGCGGTCACTCCGGGCTCGCCCCCGGCCGCCCCCAGACGGCCGTGCAGGGCCGGCGCGGCGGGGCACGCCTCCTGGGCTCCGGCCGTCTTGGCGACCCGCACCGCCGCCACCGTACGGAGCGGCTGCCGGGAGACCGGGTCCCACGCGGTGAGCGTCAGCTCGGCGGCGGCGCGCGCGGCCTCCCCCCTGTCCGCGTGACCGAGCGGCAGGATCACCACCCCGGGCCGCAGGCCGGACAGGCGGGCCCTCGCCTCCAGGGCGCCGAGGGGCGACTCCACGCGCACCAGGTCGCCGTCGGCGATCCCCAGCGCGGCGGCGTCGCCGGGATGCACCTCCAGGACGGGCTCCCGGGTCCTGTCGCCGAGCGGGGCGAGCCGGGTGGGGAAGCGGCGCAGCGCGCGGCTCGTGGTGAGCACCAGCGGGTACTCGTCCCCCGCGACCTCCGGAGACGGCTCGTAGTCGGCGGCGAGAAGGAAAGCCCTGCCCCCGGGGGCCAGCGCCGTGTACCGCTCCTCGCCCCACTCGGCCCCCGTGGCCAGGTCGTGCCCGTACGTCTGGCAGCGGCCGGCGGACGTCGCGAAACGGCCTCCGGCGTACAGGCGCTCCACGCCGTACGAGCCGCCCGGGGTGCAGGGCCACTGGACGCCGCCGCCGCGCAGCCGGTCGTAGGTGATGCCGGTGTAGTCGCAGGGACGGCCCTTCGAGCAGGCCTTCCACGCCTCGAACGCCTGCTCGGGGCCCGCCCAGCCGACGAGCGGCCCGCCCTGCCTGTCCCGGAGGTCCATCCGCCGGGCGTAGTCGAGCAAGATGTCGAGGTCGGGCCTCGCCTCACCTGGTGGGTCCACCGCCCTTTCGCACAGGTGGACGGTGCGGTCGTCACCTGTGACCGTGCCGGTCTTCTCCCCCCACGCGGCGGCCGGCAGCACGACGTCGGCGACGCGGGCCGTCTCGGTCAGGTACAGGTCCTGCACGACGACGAACGTCTCCTCGGCGGCGAGGACGCGGGCGAGGCCGGGCATGGCGTCCACCGGGTCGGAGGCGCAGACCCACAGCAGCCCGATCGAGCCCTCCTCTGCATACCTGAAGATCTGCGCGGCGTGGCTGGGCGGCCCCCAGTGGGGGATCGCCGACGTGTCGACGTTCCACAGCCGGGCCAGCTCCCGCACATGCCCGGCGTTCGCCCAGTTGCGCAGGCCGGGCAGGTCGCCGGTCGCGCCGGTCTCCAGCGCGTTGCGGCCGGACGGCGGCCCGCCCATCTGGAGGACGCCCCCTCCGGGGCGGCCGAGCATGCCGCGCAGCAGGTGGAGGTTGTTGACCTGGCAGGCCGCGGCGGTCGCCTGGTTCGACCGGTGGAATCCGCCCTCCACGGTCGAGGTCAGCCGCTCGGCCGCACCCAGGATCTCGGCCGCCCGCTCGACGAGCCCGGCCGGCACCGCGCAGATCTCCGCCGCCCGCTTGGCGGGATAGGCCTCCACCACCCGCCAGAGCTCGGCGAACCCGAGGGTGTGGGCGTCGACGTAGGCCGCGTCGTACCAGCCGTTGGCGATGAGCTCGTGCAGCAGGCCGTTCATCAGCGCCACGTTGGTGCCCGGCCGTACGGCCAGGTGGACGTCGGCCTCCCTCGTCACCGGCGACTCCCGCGGATCCACGGCGATCATGGCGGGTGGCGCGGGCCCCAGGCGGCGGTCGAGCATCCGCTCCCACAGCACCGGGTGCGCGGCGGCCGCGTCGTGGCCCCACAGGGCGAGCGCGTCGCAGTGGTCGACGTCGGCGTACGTGCCCGGCTGGCCGTCGGAGCCGAAGCTCGCGGCGAGGGCGGCCGACGCGGTGGCCGCGTGCCAGCGGGTGTCCCCGTCCATGTGCGGCGTGCCGATCCCCGCCTTGCCGACGACCGCGAGCGTGTAGAGCTCCTCCAGGAACAGCCGGCCGCCGGTGTGGAAGCCGAAGCGGCCCCATCCTCCGGGGCGGGCCAGGAGCTCCTTCGAGCGGGCCACGATCCGGCCCATGGCGTCGTCCCAGGTCGTCTCGACGAGCCGGTCGCCGTCCCGGACGAGCGGGCGGGTCAGGCGTCCCGCGCGGGCCTGCCAGCCGTGCCGCTCCCCCGGGTCGAGCCTGCCCTGGCCGACCCGATCGCCGGCCCGGCCGCGCACCCCGACGATCCGGCCGTGGCGGACCGCGACCTCCAGGCCGTCGCCGCCGGAGCCCGCGGCGGAGGCGGCCGGCACCCAGCGCTCTACGTCGGCCTCGTCGACTCCGTCCTCCAGGAACACGTCGACCCGCGCCGGCCAGGGGCTTCCCAGGCGGATCACCGGGGGAAGCGCGTCGCGCATGCGTCCCGGAAGTGCGGCGGCCAGGCGTTCCACCGCGTCCGGAGGTCCGTACGGGGTGCGCCGCCCCCTGGGATCGGCGATCCGGTCCAGCACCTGGCACCTCCGCGGTGACGATGTGTGAACGAGGCTCCCCTTACCCGGTCAGACGGGCCCCTGATCCCCGAATCGCCCGAACTGACCGGTTCCTTTTCGAATACTTTCCATCGGGTGTTAATGCTGGGCTCTGTCGCCTCTATGGCCGACTGATCTGTAAAGTGCATTTACTCGTCGTTGTCGGCGCGGCTGATCGGTCTGACGGGTCCGCGCGTCGTGTGGGGTGGGAATGGATGGACGTACGGCCCAGCCGGTCGTAGCGGGCCCTCCCACGCCGCTCGTGGGGCGTGCCGGCGCCCTGACCGCTCTGGACGAGGCTCTCGACGCGAGCCGCGACGGGTTCCACTTCCTGGCGCTGGTCGGCGAGCCCGGCGCGGGCAAGACACGGCTGCTCGGCGAGCTGGTGGCGATGGCCGACCGGCGCGGCCTGCCCCGGCTGTGGGGCCGGGCCGCCGAATACGAGCAGGTGATGCCGTTCAGCGCGCTCGTCGACGCGCTCGACGACCACCTCGACGCGCGGCGCGGCGACGTCGCCGGATGGGTGGACGCCGCCGAGGCGGAACTGCTGGCGAGCGTCTTCCCGGCGCTCGGCCCCCCGGACGGGCCCGCCAAGGCTCGCGCGGGCGACCGCAGCGGCCTGGCCCGCTACCGGCTCTACCGGGCCCTGCGGCACCTGGTCGACGCTCTGGCCGCACCGGCGGGGCTGCTGCTCGTCCTCGACGACGTTCACTGGGCCGACGACGCCACGCTGGAGTTCCTCGACCACGTCGTGCGCCACCCGCCGCCGGGGCCGGTGCTGGTCGCGGTCGCCTACCGCCCGGCCCAGGCCGCCCCGCGCCTGGCGACGCTGGCCGGGGCGGCCGGGCCGCGCGGTCACGAGGTGAGCGTGGGCCCGCTGAGCCCCCAGGAGGTCGAGCAGTTCCTCGGCCCCGCGGTGGGCCCCGGCCGCAGCAGGGCACTGTACGAGGCCAGCGGCGGCAACCCGTTCTACCTGGAGGCGCTGGCCCGGATGGGGGACACCGAGGTGGCCGCGCTGCCGCCCACGGTGCTCGCTGCGCTCCGGGTCGAGCTGGGCGACCTGTCCCCGGACGCCCTGCTGGTGGCGCAGGCCGCCGCCGTAGCGGCCGACGAGTTCGAGCCGGCCGTCACCGCCGTCGCGGCCGAGGTCCCCCACGGCACGGCGCTGGCCGCGCTGGACGAGCTGGTCGTGCGTGACATCGTCCGCGCCGCCTCAGGCCGGTTCCGCTTCCGCCACCCGCTGGTGCGGCGGGCGGCCTACGAGTCGGCGGCGGCCGGTTGGCGGCTCGGCGCGCACGCGAGGATCGCCGCGCACCTGGCCGAGCTGGGCGCCCCGGCGACCGTCCAGGCCCACCACGTGCAGCACTCCGGCACGTTCGGTGACCGGCGGGCCGTGGACGTGCTGGTCGCCGCGGCCCGCACGGTGGCGACGAACGCGCCGGCCACCTCGGCGCACTGGCTGCAGGCCGCGCTGCGGCTCATGCCGGACGACGACGCCACCCGCGAGGAACGGCTGGCGCTGATGATGGAGCTGAGCTGGGCGCAGGGCGTCAGCGGCAGGCTGGCCGAGGGCCGCGACACCGCCCGCCGGCTGCTGCGCATGCTCCCCGAGGACGACTTCCCGCGCCGCGCCCGGGCCACCCGCGTGTGCGCGCTGATGGAGCGCCAGCTCGACCGCCCGCAGGAGGCGCGGGCGCTGCTGCTCGACGAGCTCAGCCGCATGCCGAGCCCCAGGGCGGCGGCGGCCGTGCCGCTGCGGATGCGGCTGGTGGCCGAGAGCATGATGCGGGTGGACTTCCGCGCGGCGCAGGCCGTCCTCGACCTCATGCCGGACACCGCCGACGACTGGGAGCCCGGCCTCGCCGTGGCGGTGGCCGCGCTGCGGCCCATGCCCGCCCTGGCCGCCGGGCGGGCGGAGGAGGCGCTGCGCTACGCGGAGACCGCCGACCGGCTGCTCGCCGCCGTCCCGGACGACCACCTGTCCGAATGGCTCGACGCCATTGCGTGGCTGTGCTGGGCGGAGACCAGCCTCGGCCGGTACGACGACGCCCTGCGGCATTTCGACCGGGCGGCGGCCGTGGCCCGCTCGACCGGCCAGAGTTACATCCTGACCAACCTCCTCGCCGGCCGGGCCAAGACGCTGGTGGCGATGGGCCGCCTGGAGGAGGCCACGGCCGCCGCGGAGGAGTCGGTGGAGGGCGCCCGACTGCTCGACTCGGGCCAGCAGCTCGTCTTCGCACTGACGCAGCTCTGCCTGGCGGCCTCGTGGACAGGCGCGGACGAGGCGGCGATCCTCGCGGGCGACGAGGCCGTGCAGTGCGGTGTGGGCGGCGGCGAGGTGTGGGAGGCCAGCGCACGCTTCGCCCGCGGGCAGGCCCTGGTCAACGCGGGCAGGCTCGCCGAGGGCGCCGAAGCCGTCCTCGACGCCTGCGACGGGTTCGACGAACCCTCACTCGACCGGGGGACGCTGCTGCAGGCCTGCGAGACCCTCGCCCGGGCCGCCGCCGGCCTGGGCGACGCCGACGGCTTGACGACCTGGGTGTCGCTGGCGGCCCGGTTCGACGACCCCGGCCTTCCGTCCTTCTCCGGCTTCGCCTCGCTCGCCCGGGCGCACGCGCTGCGGGAGGCCAGGCCGGAGGCCGCGGCGGCCGCCGCCGAGACGGCGGCGCGGATGCTGTCGTCGAGCGAGCGGCGGCTGGACGCCGGCCGCGCCCTGCTCGCCGCCGGGCTCTCCTATCTGGAGGCCGCCCACCGCGGCCGGGCCCGGGAGAGCCTCAAGGCCGCCGCAGAGATCTTCGACGCGTGCGGCGCGCGCGGCCTGAAGGCCCAGACCGACCGTGAGCTGCGCCGCCTCGGCGTCCGGGTGAGCGCGGGGGTGAACACGGCCGCCGCCGGCGGCGCCGCCGAGCGGCTGGGGCTGTCGCGCCGGGAGCTGGAGGTGGCCCGGCTCGTCGCCGAGGGTCTCACCAACCAGCAGGTCGCCGAGCGGCTGTTCCTCAGCGTACGGACCATCGAGACCCACCTGTCGCGCATCTTCGCCAAGCTTGAGGTCACGTCACGGGTCGGCGTCGCCACGGCCCTCAACCGGCTGCGCTGACGGGCGCCGGCCCCGCGGACGACCGTGGGCGCCTCGCGGTCTCGGCAAATGTACGAGTTTTCCACGATGCCGCCGGTAGGTAAGTGATTGGGATGGTTGCCCTGGCCAAGGAGGCTGATCGGATGAAGCACCGGATACCCCGGTTCACGCTGGAAGGTGTGCGGGAAGCCGAGGTGACGGTCCATCCGTTCTCCACCGAGGACGAGCTGGGGCTCACCCTCACCCGGTTCCGCCGGGCGGACAGCCCGGCGCCGGACGACGTGGTGCTGCTGGTGCACGGCCTGACCTCGTCGAGCGACATGTTCATCATGCCGGAGCACGAGAACCTGGTCGCGTTCCTGCACGACAACGGGTTCGGCGACGTGTGGGCGCTCGACTTCCGGATGAGCAACCGGTTCACCTACAACGTCGAGACCCGCAGGCACACGCTGGACGACATCGCTCACTTCGACCACCCGGCAGCGCTTCGTGAACTCCGCCGCCATGTGGGGGCGCGGCGGATACACGTCGTGGCGCACTGCCTGGGGTCGTTGTCGTTCCACATGAGCCTGTTCTCCGGCGCCCTGGACGGGATCGCCAGCTTGGTCGCCAACAGCGTCGCGCTGACGCCGCGGGTGCATCCCTGGGCGCGGGTGAAGCTCACCCTCGGGCCGGCCCTGCTGGAGTACGGCACCGGCCTGCCGTACCTGGACCCCCGGTTCAGGGACGCGCCGCCGCTGACCCGCCGCAGGCTGATGGCCTGGGCCGTCTCCCGCTTCCACCCCGAATGCCGGGAGGCGGCCTGCCACATGCAGAGCTTCATGTGGGGCAGCGGGAAGCCCGCCATGTACCGGCACCGCAACCTGCGGCCGCAGACCCACCTGCACGAGCGGCTGGCCGACCTCAACGGGGCCTGCGCCCTGCACTACTACCGGCACGTCCGGAAGATGGTGGCGGCGGGGCGGGCCGTGAAGTTCGACCCGCTTGACCCGCGGCACGCCGCGCTGCCTGACGACTACCTGGCAGGCGCGGCCCGCGTGGACACGCCGATCCTGTTCCTGACCGGCGACCACAACGACGTCTTCACCGACTCCAACGTGGTCTGCCACCGCCTTCTGTCCGAGGCGGCCCCCGGCCGGCACGAGCTGCGCGTCCTCCCCGGTTACGGGCACATCGATCCGCTGATCGGGCAGAACGCGCACGTCGACGTGTTCCCGCACGTCCTCCACTTCCTCAAGCGGCACTCCGGCGGCACCGTCATCGGCGCCTGACGCGGCACTGAGAGCACATCCATGGAACACGTCGACACGGTGGTTGTCGGTTCGGGCTTCGGCGGCGCGGTGGCGGCCTACCGGCTCGCCGAGGCGGGCAGGCAGGTGGTCGTGCTCGAACGCGGCCGGCCGTACCCCCCGGGATCCTTCCCCCGCACGCCGGCCCAGCTCGGGAAGGCCTTCTGGGATCCGGGCGCGGGCCTGTACGGCATGTTCGACGTGTGGAGCTTCGGCGACTGCCAGTCGATCGTGTCCAGCGGGCTGGGCGGCGGCTCCCTCATCTACGCCAACGTCCTGCTGCGCAAGGACGAGGAATGGTTCGTCCACGAGGAGGCGCTGCCGGGAGGCGGCTACGAGTCGTGGCCGGTGACCAGGGCGGAGCTGGACCCGCACTACGACGCCGTCGAGCAGATGATCGGCGTGACGCCGTACCCGCTGAACCGCCCGGCGTACGCCGACACGCTGAAGACGCTCGCCATGCGGGACGCCGCCGCCGAGCTGGGGCTCGACTGGCGGCTGCCGCCGCTGGCGATCAGCTTCGCCCCGTCCCCCGGGGCGGAGGCGGAGCAGGGCACACCCGTGACCGACCGCGAGTACGGCAACCTGCACGGCGTGCCCCGCCGTACCTGCCGGCTGTGCGGGGAGTGCGACATCGGCTGCAACGACGGCGCGAAGAACAGCCTGGACCACACCTACCTGTCGGCGGCCCGAAGGCACGGCGCCGAGCTGCGGACCCTGCACGAGGTCCGCGGCGTCCGGCCGCGCCTCGGGGGCGGGTACGACGTCGAGTACGTCGAGCACATGCCGCCGGCCGTGGCGGGCGGCGACGACCGCCGCGCGCCGAGGCGGACCGGCCCGCACACGATCAGCTGCGACCGGCTGGTCCTCGCCGCGGGCACGTACGGCACGTCGTACCTGCTGCTGAAGGACCGCGCGGCCTTCCCCGGCCTGAGCCGGACGCTCGGGACGCGTTTCTCGGGGAACGGCGACATGCTGGCGTTCCTCCTGCGGGCCACCGACCGGAGCAGGACCCGGCCGGTCCAGGCCAGCCGGGGGCCGGTCATCACCAGCGCCATCAGGCTGGAGGGTGAGGCCGGGGGCCGGGGAGCGTACGTGGAGGACGGCGGCTATCCCCAGTTCGTCGACTACCTGGTGGAGGGCGCCGACGTCGGCGGCGAGCTCGGCCGGGCGGCGCGCTTCCTGCTGGAACGGCTGCGCGGCCGGCTCACCCACGACACCAACCTGTCGGCGGAGATCGCCGGGCTGATCGGCGAAGGCGAGCTGTCGGGCTCGTCGCTGCCGCTGCTCGGCATGGGCCGCGACGTCCCCGACGGCACGCTGCGGCTGCGCGACGACCGGCTCGACGTGGACTGGGACGCCCGGACCAGCCAGCAGTACTTCGACGGGCTGCGCGCCACGATGCGGCGGATCGCCCACGTCCTCGGGGCCGAGTACGCCGACACCCCCTCGTGGCTCGGCAAGCGGGTCATGACGGTGCATCCGCTGGGCGGCGCGCCGATGGGCCGGCACCCCGGAGAGGGCGTGTGCGACCCGTACGGCGAGGTGTTCGGCTTCCCCGGCCTCTACATCGCCGACGGCGCCGCCATGCCCGGCCCGGTCGGGGCGAACCCGGCGCTGACGATCGCGGCGCTGGCCGACCGCATGGCCACGCGCATGCTGGAGACCACCGCCCCCGCGACGGCCGCCGCCAAGCCGGGCTCCGGACCGGACGCCGAGCCGGCGGTCTACGGGGACCGGACGTCGCTGTGGTTCGTCGAGGAGATGCGGGGAGCCCTCCAGCCCGGCGGGGACGACCCGCGCTCCCAGGCAGGAGTGCCGGGAAGCGGGCCCTTCGCCTTCCGCCTCATCATCACCGTCGACGACGTCGACCGTTTCCTGACCGAGCCGGACCACCAGGCCCGGGCGGAGGGGTGGATCGACGCCGCCGTCTGCGGGGGCCGCCGTCCGATCTCCCGGGGCTGGTTCAACCTCTTCACGCCAGGGGACGCGCCGGACCGCCGCCGGATGCTCTACCGGCTGCACTTCTGGGACGGCGACGACCGTCCCCGGACGCTGGCGGGCTGGAAGGACGTCCACCACGGGCCGCCGACGCGGCTGTGGCTGGACACCTCCACCCTGTACGCCCGGCTGCTGGAGGGCCACGTCGAGGAGGGCGCCGACGAGGGGGCGCGGGCGGTGGCCGCCGGAACGCTGCGCATCTCGCCGGCCGACCTCGCCCGGATGCTCGCCACGTTCCGTACGGCGGGGCCCGGCGGCGCGGCGGCGCTCGCCCGCTTCTGCGGGTTCTTCCTCGGCGAGCTGTGGGACGTCTACCGGCCCCGCCAGGGGTCGTAGTCGACCTCCAGCGGCTCCTGGGCGGGCCGCTCGGCCTCGGGGACGTGCTGCAGGTTGACCCTGATCCGCGTCCAGGTGGAGCTTCGCCCGCGCATGGAGTTGACCAGGACGTCGGCCGGTTCCAGGTGCCCCGCCACGCCGGGATGGCGGGCCTTCCACCGCTCGAACCCCGCCATCGCCTCGTCCTTGGTCTCGGCTCTGGCGATCTCGATGAGCGGCATGAGCTGCCTGCGCCGGCCCTCCCCCTTGGGGGCGGCGGGCCTGGGGCCCTGGGCCCGCGCCAGCTCCAGGAGCCCGTCGAGCGAGCCCACGGCGTCGTCCATGCCCGCCCACGGGTCGCCCACCTCGGCGTACCGGTCGGGCACGCCGGCGATGGTGAACCGCCCGGGATCGCAGTCGCCGACCTCGTCCCAGCTCAGCGGGGTGGAGACCAGGCCCGTCGGCCGGACGGAGTAGGCGGAGGCGACGGTCCTGTCACGCGCGTTCTGGTTGTAGTCGACGAAGACGCCCCACCGCTCCTCCTTCCACCACCGGCTGGTCGCGATGTCGGGAGCCCGGCGCTCGACCTCCCGTGCCACGGCCTCGGCGGCCCGCCGCACCTCGGCGAACGTCCAGCGAGGCTCGACCCGGGCGTAGACGTGGAAGCCGCGGGAGCCGGAGGTCTTCGGCCAGGCGGTCAGCCCGTGCTCCTCCAGCACCTGCCTCGCCACCAGGGCCACCCCCACGATCTGGTCCCACTCGACGCCCGGCACCGGATCGAGGTCGATGCGCAGCTCGTCGGGGTGGTCGAGGTCCCCGGCGCGCACGGGATGGGGGTTGAGGTCGACGCAGCCGAGGTTGACGGTCCACAGGAGCGTGGCGAGATCCCGGATGACCACCTCGTCCGCCGTCCGCCCCGAGGGATAGGCCAGCTCGACGACCTCGATCCACTCGGGGCGCTTGGCCGGCGCCCGCTTCTGGAAGAAGGCCTCCTTGTCCACGCCGTGGACGAAGCGCTTGAGGATCACCGGACGGTCGGCCACGCCGCGCAGCGCCCCCTCGCCGACCACCTGGTAGAAGGAGATCAGGTCCAGCTTGGTGTGCCCGGTCCGCGGGAAGACCACGCGGTCGGGGCTCGTGATCGGCACGACCCTGCCGTCGAGCTCCAGCGTCATGCGGCCACGATACGCCGGGGGCCCGCCCGGGCCAGGGGTCCGGCGCGCAGGCCGCGGGGAGACCGCATTCGATCGCCCGGCCCCGTGAGGGAGCTCCTCAGGCGGTCCTGGAAGCGAGCCGGCGGGCGAGCACCCAGGTGCCCGGCCCCGCCGCGCCGCCCGGCCCGGGAACCGCGGTGACATCCTGGGCGGTCACCGCGCCGCCGCACTCCGAGCAGGTCACGCCGGGGGTGAACACGGCGCCGCACGCGTCGTGCCGCAGGCGCAGCGGCGGCCCCTCGTCGGGCGCCGCCCACCGGTCGCCCCACGCCGTCAGCGCGAACAGGATGGGCACCAGCTCACGGCCGGGCTCGCTGAGCCTGTACTCGTACCTGACCGGCCGCTCCTGGTAGCGGACGCGCTCCACGATTCCGTGGCCGGCCAGCTCACGCAGCCGCGTGGTGAGCAGGTTGCGGGAGATGCCGAGGTCTTCGACCAGCTCGTCGAACCGGTTCACGCCCAGATGGAGGTCCCGGAGGATCAGCATCGTCCACCAGTCGCCCATCACCTCCAGGCTGCGGGACAGGGAGCAGCGGAACTCGGCGAAGCTGGTGCGGCGCATGAGCCGAGACTAGTCCGTTGCCAGACTGAACTCACTTGTCTACGGTGAGTTCAATACCAAGACTCACTGGAGGCGGCATGTACCACGCGCTGGTGGCGGCGAGAGTACGCGGGCTGTGGCGGAGGATCGAGACGGACGGCTTCGAGGTCGCCGTACGGCAGGCCACGCCCGGCATGACGTTCACCTTCGTCGGCGACACGCCTCTGGGGGCCCGCCTCACCGGGCGCGAGGAGTTCCGCGGCTGGTTCGAGCGCGCCGTGGCACTGCTCCCCGGGCTGCGGATCAGTGCCGAGGACGTGACCGTGGCCGGGCCGCCCTGGAACACCCGCGTGGCCGTACGCCTCGCCGTACGGGCGACGCTGCGGGACGGGACCGTCTACACCAACCAGGGCGTCCAGTGGATCCGGCTTCGCTGGGGGCGGCTCGTCGACGACTGGGTGCTCGAAGACACGCTGGCCCTGGCGAGGGCGTGCGCCGTCCAGCAGGCGGAGCCGGTGCGGCCCACCTGAGCTCGCTCGCCTGACCTCGACGGCCCGGCCACGGGGGCGCGGGCCGCCCGGGATGCCGGCTCGCCGGCTTGCCTGGAGGGGTCAGGACTCCGCGGCGCGCAGGGCGTCTTCGAGGGCCGCCCGGTTGGCTCGCTGGTCGGCCACGGCCCGGGCCGGTCCGGGAGGCCCGATGTCCCTCACAGCCTCGTCGTTCCCGGACGGCGCGGGGATGTCCTGCTCGACGACGATCCAGCCCTCGTAGCCGGCGCGGCGCAGCTCGGCGGCGACCGCCGGGAGGTCGAGGTCCCCTGCGCCGAGGGGCGGGAAGCCGCCGCCGCCGACCACGTCCCACAGATCGCCGCCGGCGGCGCGGACGCGGGCCAGCGCCGCCCGGACGGCGTCCTTCACATGCACCTGCCGGACCCGGGAGCCCCAGTCGCGGATCGCCGTCACGGGGTCGCCTCCCGCCAGCCACAGATGCCCGGTGTCCAGGCAGAGCGAGACGTCCGTGAGCTCCAGCAGCCGCTCGATCTCGTCCGGCGTCTCCACGTCGGTGCCGAGATGGTGGTGGAAGACGGGCTCCAGGCCGCGCTCGCGGCAGCGGGCGGCCGCCTCCCCCACCCGGGCGGCGAAGGCCGGCCACTCGGACGGGGCGAGCCGCAGCCCGGGATCGGCGGGCATTCCGGGGCGGGCGAACCTGGCGGGGTGGTCCGGGCAGGCGAGCGTCGGCCTGGGGGCGAAACGGGCGTCGCCGGCGAGCGGTGGCACGCCGGCGAAGACGTCCAGCGCCGTCTCCAGCGCGGCCACGTCCTCCGCGAACCCGCCCGGGTCGCCGTACCGCAGGTCCACCCAGCCGCCCGCGAGGGCGAGCCCGTGCCGGGCGAGCCGGTCCGCGAGCTCCTCGCCCTCCCCCAGGTAGCCGATCGGGCCGGAGTCCGTGCCGTCGTATCCGGCCGCCCGCATGGTGGCGAGCAGCTCGTCCGGGCCGGGGAACGCCGCGTCGGCGCGGTAGACGCCGAAGCTGACGGGCGCGCTCGCGATCCGGAGCCCGCTCCGCCACCCACCGGTCATCCCGTCATTGTGCCGCCCGCGTCCGCCGCCGTCACGCCCGCGGCGGTCCGTGCCGATCGCGGTCCGGGTTCGGAGTGGTCCGGTTTCTCGCGGTGATCCGGTTTCTCGCGGTGATCCGGTTCGGAGTGATTCAGAGTGATCCGGTGAGGTAGCGCTCGGCCAGCTCGCAGCTGCCGCGGGTGTAACCGGCGCCGAGCTCCCTGGCGACGTCGACGGCGGAGTGGGACCCGATCCAGGCGACGAGGAGGAGGCGGCGGAACATGATGAACGTCCAGATCTCGGCCGCGTCGTCCTCGGGCAGATCGAGCACCGACCGGTAGCCGCGGACCCAGGAGTCCGCCATCCGCGGCACCTGGGGGTCGTGCTCCATGAAGCTGACGGCGGCGCCCAGGTCGTAGAGGTACCAGCCGAGGCCGCAGTCGTCGAAGTCGATGACACCGGTGCCGGCGTCGTCGTCGGCGAGCAGGTTGGCCGGGCGCAGGTCGGCGTGGATGAGCCCGTAACGCTCCGGCCCCCTGCCGAACCGGGCGAGCCGCTCGCGCAGCTCGGCCTCCAGCCGGGACAGCACATCGTGCGCCTCCTTGTCGACGCCGGCGCCGTCCTGCCACCTGCCCCACCTCGCGACGGAGCCGAAGGCGGCCTCGCAGTCCCAGTGGAACCGGGTGAACGACGCCGGACGCGGCCACTGGCGGGCGTGCCTGTGCATGCGCGCGGTGATCGCCCCGAGCTGTTCGAAGTCCTCCACCAGGCGGTCCTGCGCCGGCTCGCCGCCGGAGAGGAACTCGAACATGACGCAGTCGCGCGGCTCGGCCCCCGGGTCCTCGACCGTGAGCACCCTCGACCCGTCGCGGGCGGGCAGCACGGCCGGGGTCCGGATACCCTCGTCGGCGCGCAGCGCCTCCAGCCAGGCCAGCTCGGAGGCGATGGCGTCGCGGGAGTGGTAGCCGAGCCGGTGGACCCTCAGGATCGTCCGGAGGCCGCCGTCGTCCACGGTGAACGTCGCGTTCTCCGACACGTTGACGAGCGTCACCTCGGCGTCCGGTGACACGTCGTAGTGCCGCAGGGCGCGGCGGGCGACGCTCTCGACGCGGGTCAGCACGTCGTCGCCTGCGGACAGGTCGTGCACCTGCATTGCTCTCCTCACGCTCCCCGGCAGGGACACCGCCCGGGGGTCGGCTGTTCTCGGTGTGAGGACTACGAAACACCGGGCGCCTTGCCCGAACAAACGGACAACTGCCACGATTCACGCATCTACGGTGATACCGCACACCCGGCTGCAGGCGCGACGGTGAAGTACGTCATCATCGGACGGATCGTGCCCGACCCGACGGAGCGCGACAGATCGCGTCTCGCCTGACCAGTTCCGAGGAGAGCCGATGGCCGTCTCGTACGACCCCGACCCGGACGCCGACCCGGCGAGCCTGACCTACACCTTCGGCGGCGCCGCTCCGGTCATGTCGGTGCGGCCGGGGACGGTGCTGTCGACCTGGACCAGGGACTGCTTCGCCGGGCGGGTCCGCTCCACCGGGGACCTGGTCTCCAAGGTCTGCGACCCCCGGTTCATCAACCCGCAGACCGGCCCCTTCTACGTCGAGGGGGCCGAGCCGGGGGACACCCTCGCCGTCCACTTCGTCAGCATCGAGCCGAGGGAGGCGCGGGGCGTCAGCTCGACCGTGCCGTTCTTCGGCGCGCTGACCGGCACAGGGACGACCGCCCTGCTGCACGAGGCGCTGCCCGAGCGCACCTGGATCTACGACATCGACAGGGACGCCCGGCTGGTCCGCTACAGCGCGCTCGACTCGCCGTACGAGGTGGACCTGCCGCTGGACCCCATGCACGGCACGGTCGGCGTCGCCCCCGCCCTCGGGGAGGTGCGCAGCTCCCTCGCCCCCGGCGACTGGGGCGGCAACATGGACACCCCGGAGATGCGCGCGGGGACCACCTGCTACCTCGGCGTGAACGTCGAGGGCGCGATGTTCTCCTTCGGCGACGGCCACGCCCGCCAGGGCGAGGGCGAGACGTGCGGGGTGGCGGTGGAGACCGCCATGGACACCGTCGTCGTCATCGACCTCATCAAGGGCGCGCCGTGCGCGTGGCCGCGGCTGGAGAGCGACGACTTCATCATCACGACGGGCTCGGCCAAGCCGCTTGAGGACGCGTTCCGCATCGCGCACGCGGAGCTGACCCGGTGGCTGGCGGCCGAGACCGGCCTGTCCACCCTGGACGCCTACCAGCTCGTCTCGCAGGCGGCGCTCAGCCCGGTCGCCAACGTGGTGGACACCGTCTACACGATGACCGCCAAGCTGCCCAAGGCCGTGCTCAAGGGCGTCGCGCCGATGGGCGGCACTCACGCGCGCCTGCGCGCCCGTGCGGCCCTCCTGTAGCCGCTGGAAGCGCCGGGCGCCCAGCCCTGTGGCCGGATGCCGCCCGGCGGCCCGCTGGAGGCGCCACGGCTCACAGGGCCGCGTCTATCTCATGACGGCGTCTATCTCATCGCGGCGTCTATCTCATGGCGGCGGGGCATCGACGTGCTGGCGCCCTCCCGCTGGACGGACAGCGCCGCGGCCGCCACGGCGAACTTCAGCGCGTCCTCCGGGGCGAGCCCCTCGGCCCTGGCCACGGCCAGCGCCCCCGCGAACGTGTCCCCCGCCGCCGTGGCGTCCACCGCCCGCACCGGTACGGCGGGCACGCGCAGGCGCATGCCGTCGCGGGAGCCGTACAGCACACCCCGCGCCCCCAGCGTGACGACCGCCTCGGGCACCATGTCGAGCAGCGCCTCGACCGCGGAGCCCGGGTCGGCGAGGCCGGTGATCGCCGCCGCCTCGTGCTCGTTGGGCACGATCAGCCGCACGGCCTCCAGCAACTCCCCGGGAAGCGGGACGACCGGCGCCGGGGTGAGGATCACGTCGGCCCCATGCACCCTGGCGGCGGCCGTCACGGCCTCCATCGGCAGCTCGAGCTGGAGGAGGAGGGCGTCGGACCGGGCGATGACACGCGCGTCCTCCTCCGTGGGGCCGGTGACGGCGCCGTTCGCCCCCGGCACCACGATGATCGAGTTGTCGCCGCCGTCCTCGACGACGATGTGGGCGACCCCCGACGGCCCCGGCACGGTCCGCAGGAGGCCGGCGTCCACACCGGCCTCCTCCAGGGCGGCGCGCAGGCCGGGGGCGAAGGCGTCGTCACCCACCGCGCCGATGAACGCGACATCCGCTCCCGCCCGGGCCGCGGCGATGGCCTGGTTGGCCCCCTTCCCCCCGGGGACCGTGCGGAAGGCCCGCCCCGTCACGGTCTCCCCCAGCCGGGGAGCCCGCGCGACATAGGCGACGAGATCCATGTTGGCGCTGCCGAACACCGAGATCACCGGCCGCTCCTCTCCCCCGAAAATTCAGGAAGACCCACCACAAACCCGGACATATCATCAGGCGTACGTAACAGCCTCGTGAACTTACTAGATCACCCATCAGCAACAAGCCGCGCGTTGGTTCCGCTCTTCGACCCAATTCGCCCTAGAATCCGCCGGTGTGAACGAAGGTCACGACGACCCGCCGAAGCTTCCCACCCGGGAGCGATCGTCCCGGCCCGGGACGGGGCGCCACCGGCGGCCGCTGCCGGCCGAGCTGCCGCACGACGCGCCGGCTCTGGTCCTGGCGGTGCCGGGAAGGCCCACGGACGCGGCGGAGGCGAGCGAGGACGTGGCCGCCGAGGTCGCCACCATCGTCCGGCTCGACAACCCGCAGATCGACCTTCGCATCGTCTCGCTCGGGGACGGCGGCGCCGACCTGACCAAGGAGTTCTCCACCATCGCGGCCGAGCGCTCCGCCGACGGATACGCCGCCGTCGTGGTCCCGCTCGTCACCGGGCCGCACCCCCGGGTCCTGCGTGCCGTACGGGACGCCGTGACGCAGAGCGAGACCGCCGTCAAGATCACCGAGCCGCTGGGGCCGCATCCCCTGCTGGCGGAGGCCCTGCACGTCCGGCTGGCGGAGGCGGGCCTGGCCCGCGCCGACCGGATGCGGCTGTTCAACGTGTCGTCCCCGGTCGACGGGATCATCGTCGCGACCGCCGGAGGCGACGAGGCGGCCCGGGGGGCCGACGCGACCTCCGTCCTGCTGGCCGCGCGCCTGACCCTTCCCGTGGTCCCGGCCGCTCTCGACGGGGTGCCCACCATCCGCGACGCCGCCGAGCGGCTGCACAAGATCGGCGCCAACCGGCTGGCCGTGGTCCCGTACGTGATCGGGCCGGAGGCCGACCTCGATCGCGTCATGGCCTCGGCCGAGGCGATCGGGGCCGGATGCGCGGCGCCCCTCGGCGCCCACGAGGCGGTGGCCCGGATGGTGTGCGTGCGGTACGGCGCCGCCTTCGGCGGCTTCGACGGTTTCGACGACCTGTCGGAGTGACCCCGGCGCCCCGGCGACAGCCGGTCAGGCGCCTTTCCCGACCCGCGATCGATCTTTCCCCGCACCGGAGAACGCCTTTCATCGGAATTCATTCGAACGCCGATCCCGTTCGCCGGCCCCGCTATGCCGGTGCGGCGCCGATCCTGCGGGACGCCGAACCACCCGCTACTGTTGCGAAAAGGCCAGCTGCACAGTGCGGACCAGGGTAGTCGTCGTATGCCACGGGTCCGCGAACGGTGATCGAGGCGAGGGCGGCCTGACAGTGAACGATGCGGTGAACGACCTCGGCGGCAGCGTGCCGGCGGGCTCCGGCGGCGGCGTGCCGGTCGACGCGCGAACGCTGATCTCCGTGATGGGGGAACTGGCCGTTCCGCCCTGCGGAATCGAGCGGACATCGGTGGTCCCCCTGGGCGCCGGCCGCCGGGAGAACGACGCGGAGCACTCCTTCGCCCTCGGCCTGGTGGCGCTCTGCCTGGCTCCGCTGGTCGACGGCACCCTCGATCTGGGGCTGATAGCGAAGTACGCGCTCGTTCACGACCTGCCGGAAATACACTCCGGCGACGTCTCCGTCTACGCGGACCCGGCCGACCTGGAGAAGAAGGCCCTGCGCGAGGAGGAGGCGCGTGAGACCATCACCCGGGATTTCGGCGAGCTCTTCCCATGGCTCATCCAGGAAATGTACGGCTACAAGGCGCAAGGCGATCCGGAGAGCCGGTTCGTCTACGCCCTGGACAAACTCCTTCCCCATGTCAATGTGCTGCTGGCCGATTATCATCCGGTGCGGCCCACCTGGGAGGCGTACAAGCACACCGAGGAAGTGGCCAGGCGGAAGATAAATGCGAGCTGCCCGGCTCTCATTCCGCTGTTCGAGGAGCTGTGCCGGGAGTTCGCACAGCGCCCGCATCTGTTCTCCGGCGTGCCGGGCTCCTCCGGCGTCTCCGGCGCGACCCGGAGCTCACGCGGCGCGCGGGACGACGATGGTCGCGAAGGCGAGCAGGGCGGCCCCGGCCACGGCTGACAGCACCCTCGCCGGCAGCGGGAAGTCCAGCCCCACGACGGCCGGCAGGGCGACGAGGAAGGCTCCCGCGGAGCTCGCCGCCACCCGCGTGAGCAGCCGTGAACGTGAGCGCCGTACGATCACCGGGAAACCGGCTCTGGTCGTCAGGGAGTCGCCCGCCGGGGACGGGGCCCCCTTGCTCTCCTCCAGCCGGACGGTCACCCGGGTGAGCGCGTCGAAGCCGAGCATCGCGGGCTGCAGCCAGAACTCGACGGCGTCGTAGCTGAGAGCCACGTCGCAGGAGTCGTCGGACGAGGTCTTGAGATAGGTGCCGTCCGTGGCGCAGACGAGCCGCTTCGTGGTCTCCGAGTATCTGTCGCAGTAGAAGCTGACGCGCATCTTCACCGACATCCTGTCGCTGAGGGTCAGCCGGCCCGAGGCGTCGAACCGTACCTTTCTGTCGCCGGTCAGCGTCGGCTCCTCGATGCGGACGAAGTAGGAGGAGCGGAACGTCGGGTGCTTCGCGAGCCGCCTGGCGACCCCCAGCCACAGCTGCGGGTCGTCGCCGCCGCCCTCGTGGAGGTGGAGATCGGGGAACCGGGCGGTGGCCGGGTAGTAGCGATGGCCGTTGGCCTCCGCCAGCTTGTCGACGAACCGCCTTCCCTCGGCTCTGATCCCCGCCTCGGTCAGCGGGAGCTCCTCCACGTTCGCGTACTCCTCCACCCGCAGCCGGAACAGGAACAGGTCGGCCACGCAGACGGCGCCGACGACCGAGGCGAAGCGCACAGGCACGACGAACGGCATCTGGGACGGCGACTGGGACGGCGGCTCGGACGGCGACTCGGACAGCGACTCGGACGGCGGCTCGGACGGCGGCTCGGACGGCGACTCCACGTCGGCGACGAAGCCCAGCAGGCAGCGCCGGCCGACGACGGAACGGTCGGCGATCATCTGCTGCAGGGACGGGACCACGTAGTCGGCCTCGTACCGGAACTGGATGAGGGCCCCTCGCGGCAGGGCCAGGGCCGACAGGACGTCCTCCGCGTACCTGCGGCGGTGGTTGGACGAAAGCAGGAGGACGAAGGGCCGAGTAGCTGGCATGTGACCGGTTCCTTGCGGGGAATGTGCCGCTCCGCCGAAGACAGTCCTAGACGGCGGTGGCGAGCCCGTCGTCGAGAGCGAGGAAACGCAGCCACACCCGGTCCCGGGGCAGCTCGTCGAGGCGCAGCCGGGAGACGGGCTCGTACCGCACTCCCCTGCTTCGCAGCGCGTGGTGCTCACCCATGACGACGGGCCCGGCGGCGCCGTCTCCCCGGTCGCCCGCCCCCTGCCGGCCCGCCGCCCGGTCGCCTGCCAGGTCGCCCGTCAGGTCGACGACGAGCCGCCGCGGGTCCGAGGGGCGGCCGATCTCCACCCAGCAGTGGTGGCTCACGTCGTCGAGGTCGTCGCGGTCGAACCGCAGACGCCCGTAGCAGTACGTGGGGTCGAGCAGCAGGTCCGTCTGGAGCTTGCGGGTGAGCCAGACGGAGGCCACACCGCACTGCCCGCCGGGCTCCCGGGTGGAGCCGTGCACCTCGTGGCACCGCGGGTGGACCGTCGCGGACGACCAGTGCGCCTCAAGCAGCCTGCGGTAGGAGGTGAGCCGCTCCCTCCACTCGGGGGAGGCGAAGTCGACTCCGGCCGGCGGGACGGGGTCACCGCACGAATGATCCCGGCGTGGAATCTCGGCCATGCCTTTGATCGACGCGACGGATTGTTTGTCCCCCGCGTTCACCGCGAGAATCATGAGAATGTTGTTGGGCGTGTCCAACCGCTGCGGCACCGGGCTCCGGGATATCCGGCGAGTGTGGAACAGCCCTCTCTCGTCATAGGTGTACGCCACCGGTGCGGACGCCATGGGTGTGAATCCAGAGGCGCGGAACGACGAGCCCGTGAAACCCAGCATCGGATTGTAGGCGGTGATGACGTAACGCCCGGCGTTTCGCGTTCTGATCTCCCTGACCGCACGGCTGATCGTGAGGCTCATGAGATTGGCGGGAATACCCGCCAGGCCGTGCATCCTGGTGAGAACGAGTATCTCCTCCGGCCGGGCCGCGAGCCCGTGCCAGGCGAGCGCGTCCATCACGTACCGGCGGTCGCACCGGGAGAAGGCCACGTACGTGAGCGGCATCGCGGCGCCCGGCAGGAACAACCCGAACTGCAGGACGGTGTCCGCGCGCTCGCTGCGCAGGTAGTGCAGCCGGGACTGGACGACGTGGCCCGCGCTGGGCCTGACCTCGCCGAAGAGCAGCGTGGTCCGGTAGCCGTCGGTGAACGACAGGCTAAGGTCCCTGCGCACCTTCTCGACGTCGAACAGGACGCAGGCGTGCGCCCGGCGGGCCGCGTCCTCGGCCGACTGGCAAATCTCCGCCGCCCGGATCAGGGCCTGCGCCCGAATGTCGTCGTAAACCGTCGCGGGTGACCGGTGCGCGATGTCCGCCCTGCTCAGCCGGGGCAGGTGCAGCCGCACCTGGATTTCGTACGTTCTGTGGTCCACACCTGTCGTCGCGGCGTCGGCGGAGACAAGCGGCCGTGCAGCGGAAATGAAGCGTTCGACGTCTTCGTCGCGGAGCCCGGCCGCTCGCGCGTTGTCGTTCCGGTCTGCCGGACGTGGGGAAGCCTCCATTGACGGCGCGTAAATGGTCTTGTGCACGTCTTCTCCCGACGTCACGGCACCACTCGGTTTACCCGCCCAAGGATAGAACTCGCACTGCGCCGTGTCAGGGATTCCACCCCGGTATGACGTTCTGGTATCAAGTGCCCGTATAAGCGGCCCCGGGGGCGCCGGAAAACGGTTTCGGCCGCCGGTATTTCGAATGCCGGAAATCAACCGCCACTCGCGGGGCGCCGCGCCACGGCCGCGATCAGGGCAGCGGACGGCGGCCGGGGAAGCCGAGGTCGCTGCGGTGGTACCAGCCGAGCGCCGTCTCCCCCTCCAGCCAGCACAGCCGCACCGAGACGCCCTCCAGGTCTGCGGGGAAGTCGACGAGCAGCGGAGCCACACCCTTGATCTCGATGCCCTCGGCGTCGAACCAGCTCAGGATCTCGTCCATCCGGGCCTCCAGGCCCTTCGCCTCCGGGAGCCCGCCGATGGACGACCGGCCGGAGTGCCGCAGGTCGTGGGTGAGCTCCGCCAGGTCGGCCCTGACCGCCACGAAGGCCCGCGCCCGCTCCAGCAGTGCGGGCATCAGCGACCTGGCCCCGTCAACGGTGAAGATCCTCGCCACGCACCGGACGCTATCGCATATGGCGCCCCGGTTCTCAGAGGCGGCGGCGCAGCAGGCAGAACTCGTTGCCCTCCGGGTCGGCCAGCACATGCCAGCTCTCCTCGCCGGTCTGGCCCACGTCGACGGGGACGGCACCCACCTTGAGCAGCCGCTCCAGCTCCGCCGCCTGGTCCCGGTCGGTCGGGTTGACGTCGATGTGAAGGCGCAGCTTGCCGGTCTTGGGCTCGGTCGTGGGACTGAAGACGATCGTCGGCTGGAGGCCGCCGAAGCCCTCCGCCTCCGGCCCGATCTCCACCGCGCCGTCCTCCCGGCCCAGCACGGCGAAGCCCAGCACCTCACACCAGAACGCGGCGAGCCGCTCGGGATCGTGGCAATCGAGGACGAGTTCACTGACGCGGCATGCCATGGTCGGCCAGATTACCCGCCTACCGCTGGTCATGCCTCGCGCAGTGGGTGACATCCGGATGACTTCTCAACCACTCCACCCGCTCACGGCTCTCGTCGTCCATAGGGGTGTAGACGACGATGCGCGTCTCGGACGGCGCCGCGAGGGCGAGGCTGGTCGACGAGAGCCGGATCGTGCCGACGGCGGAGTGCTCGAAGAGCTTCATCCGGGTCCCCGGCCTGGCCACGTCGTGAGTGGCCCACATCCGGGCGAAATCCGGGCTGGCCGCCGACAGCCGGGTCACGAAGCGATTCCAGACCGGCTCACCCGCGTGCCTGGCGAAGGACGCCCGCAGCGTGGCGACCATCGGCGGAAGCTCCTCCTCCCTCCTGGCCATGGGACAGCAGCACTCCGGCAGGGTGAACAGCCGCCACAGGATGTTCCGCTCGTACGGCGGCTGGGCGACGACGGCGCCGAAGACCGTCCTGTACGTGGCGTTCCATGCCAGCACGTCGTACCGGGCGTTGTAGACGCCGGCGGGGAGCGGGTTGAGCTGCCGGAGGATCGCGTGCACCTCGGGCTCGAGGCCCTCCCCGTCCCCCGGGTCGATCACCTCGGGCACGTCGGCCAGCCGGTAGAGGTGCTCGCGCTCCGCCGGGTCGAGCCGCAGCGTCCGCGCGATCGCGTCGAGCACCTGCACCGACGCGTTGATCGGCCGGCCCTGCTCCAGCCAGGTGTACCAGGTGACGCCCACGCCCGCGAGCTGGGCGACCTCCTCACGGCGCAGCCCCGGCGTACGGCGGCGCAGTCCGGGCGGCAGGCCCACGTCCTGCGGCCGTATCCGCTCACGCCTGCTGCGCAGGAACGCGCCGAGATCCTCGCGCCTGGTCCGCCTCGTATCGGTGCCGGTCGTCACCCCACCCATCCTGACGGGTGGCCGCCGGCCGTGCCAGGTGGTGCCAGTACCAGTATGAGCAGGCACTCGTTACCGGTACCGGCGCCGCCTCATCGTCGTGTCATGACCACTGTCGCCACCCGCACCTCCACCACATCCCGGCGCTCCACATCGTGGCCACTCACCGTGATCCTCACCGGGCAGTTCATGGCCATTCTCGACGTCTCCATCGTGAACGTCGCCGCGCCCACCATGCGGACGGATCTCGGGGCCACCGGCTCCGGCCTCCAGCTCGTCATCTCGGGCTACACCATCGCCTACGCCATGTTGCTGATCACCGGCGCCCGCCTCGGCGGCCTGCTCGGATTCCGGCGGCTGTTCCTGACCGGGCTCGTCGTCTTCACCGCCGGCTCGCTGATGTGCGGGCTCGCCCCGTCCACCGGCCCGCTGATCGCCTTCCGCCTGCTGCAGGGTGCAGGAGCCGCCCTGATGGTGCCCCAGGTGCTCAGCCTGATCCAGAGCACGTACGAGGGCGCCTCACGGGCGAGGGCCCTCGGTGTCTACGCCACCGTGATCTCGGTGGGAGCCGTCGTCGGCCAGGTGCTCGGCGGCCTTCTCGTCACCGCGGACCTGTTCGGCACGGCATGGCGGCCGGTGTTCCTGGTGAACGTCCCGATCGGCCTGGTGCTGCTGGCGGCGGGGGCACGCCTGCTGCCCGCCGAGCACGTACGGCGCGAGAACGGCCTGGACCTGCCCGGCCTGGTGACGCTCTCCCTCACCGTCTGCCTGCTCGTGGTGCCGCTCGTGCTCGGCCACGAAGAGGACTGGCCGGTCTGGGGCTGGGTGTCCATGGGCGCCTCCGTCGTCACGTTCGGCGCGTTCCTGCTCATCGAGCGCCGCGCGTCGCACCCCCTCGTGCCGGGCCGCCTGCTGCGCACGCCCGGAGTGGCCCTGGCGGCCGCCGCCGTCTTCCTCGTCATGGCGGTGTACGGCGGCTACCTGTTCAGCATGGCCCTCCACCTGCAGGGCGGCCTCGGGGACAGCGCGCTGCGGGCCGGCTGCCTGTTCATCCCGGCCGCCGGCGCCTTCGCCCTGGTCAGCCTCAACTGGAAGCGGCTGCCCGCCCGGCTGCACCGGCCGATGATCGTGGTCGCCGCCCTGGTCACCGCCGCCGGCGAGCTGGCCCTGGCCGCGACGTTGTCCGGCGGCGGGCACGGGGAGCCGCTGCTGGAGATCACCTTCTTCTTGATCGGCGCCGGCATGGCGGGCACGTTCAGCCCGCTCATGGCGGTGGCGCTGGCCCACGTCCCCCCGGGGGAGGCGGCGGACGCGAGCGGCCTGATGGCGATGATGCTCCAGCTCGGGCAGGTCGTCGGCGTGGCGGCCTTCGGAACGCTGTTCCTCAGCCTCACCCCTTCGGCGCACGCCATCACGGTCACCGCCGCCTGCCTGGCCGCGACCTCCGTTGCGGCCGGCGCCTTCGCCGTGCCGCTTCTGCGCCGCCGGACGTGACGGTAACGGGTGCCCGAGGTTGTCCCGGCCGGAGCGCTGCGCCAGGGTGGGCGGATGCTGATCCGTCGCGAGACCGCCGCCGACATCGCCGCCATCCGCCGCGTGATCGCCGCGGCCTTCACCGTCGCCCGTGAGCGGGGCTCCGTGCCCGGAGGTCCCGTACCGGAGGGAACCCTGCCCGTCGAGGCCGTCCTGGTGGACGAGCTGCGCGCGGACGAGGGGTGGCTGCCGGCGCTCTCGCTCGTGGCACTCGCCCCCGGCGGCGACGTCGTCGGGCACGTGGTCTGCAGCCGTGCCCGCGTGGGGGCGGCGCCGGCGCTCGGGCTGGGGCCGCTGAGCGTGCTCCCCGGCCACCAGGGGCGCGGTGCGGGCTCGGCGCTCATGCACGCCGTGCTCGGGGCGGCCGAGGCGCTCGGGGAGCCGCTCGTGGCGCTCCTCGGCGCGCCCGGCTACTACTCCCGTTTCGGCTTCGAGCCCGCCGGGCGGCACGGCGTCATTCCCCCGGTCGCCGAATGGGGGCCGTACTTCCAGGTCCGCGTCCTGGGCCACACGGCCCGGCCGCCCCGCGGCGAGTTCACGTACGCCGAGCCCTTCTCCCGCGTCTGAGCCCGCCCCTGAGGATCGGCGCAGAAGATCGGCTCATGTCTTCCGGTGCAAATGACCCGGTTCGCGGTCGCGTGATGAACAATTGGCAACCATGGAACCAGGCGAGATCATGGAGCGGCTGACCGGCGGTCAGCGCGTATACGGCGAGCCGTACGAGAAGGACGGGGTCACGGTCATCCCGGCCTTCGTCGTGTGGGCGGGCGGCGGGTTCGGCAGCGGCAGGAAGGCGGACGAGGGCGGCGAGGGTGGCGGCGGCGGGGTGATCGCGCGGCCGGTCGGGTCGTACGTCATCAAGGACGGCGACGCGCGCTGGGAGCCCGCGCTCGACCTGAACCGGGCGATCATCGGCGGCCAGATCCTGGCGGCCCTCGCCCTGATCGTCTACGCGGTCACCCGCTCCAGGCGCTGACCGCAGGCTCTCCGGTCCCGCGGCGGGCCTCGGACCTCACACCGGAAGGCGTGACCCGGCACCTCCATGTGAGTCAAGCTCACATTTTTGCCATGATCGGTTCTCAAAGACGATCACATGCGGTAGAAGAGCTTCTGCACCTCCCTACTTCTCTCCGAGGTCTACGTGAAGAAGCTCCTCCGACTTCTCGCCGTCCAGATGTTCGCCGCGGTTCTCGCCGTCGCGGCCGTCGCCGGCCCCGCCGGCGCCGACACGACCGAAACCGACGCCGAGATCGCCGCGCAGTGGCAGAACGCCTGGAACACCTACAAGTTCTACGACACCACCCCGCCGGCCCCGGGCTCCGGGCGCAGCCGGGTGACCACCAGCATCTCGATCCAGATCGACGCCCCGATCATGCACGTCTTCGCGGCGTACTCGAACATCAACAACCACATCGGCCGCGCGGCGTTCCTCAAGCGCGTCATCACCCACAAGGACTGGTGCGCGGGCGGCACGCGCTACATCAACCTCACCGCCATCGAGGACATCCCCTACGAGGGCGCCGTCGTCTCGCTCAAGACGTTCGCCCAGCAGCGGATCCACTCCGACGACTATTACTACGAGACCGACACCTGGTCCGAGCCGAACGTCGTCACACACCAGAAGATCGTGTTCAAGCGGGTTCCCGGCAACAAGACCGTCGTCACCGAGAACCTCACCTTCGACGCCGACGCCACACTGATCGACTTCGTCGTCCAGAACGGCGTCGCCTCCCACCAGCAGACGCAGACCGCCATCAAGCAGGCCATCGAGAGCGGCCAGCTCTGACAGCCGGCGGACAGGGGCGCCACCCACCCGGTGGCGCCCCTGTCCCATGCCCGCCGGGGCCCGGCTTTCAGTGGTAGACGTGGATGACGGCGTGGCCGAGGCCCCGCGCGATCATCCACCGGTTGACCGGCACCGTGACGACGAAGGCGACGGCGAGGGAGCCCGCCAGGGCCGCCCAGAACAGGACGGTCGCCAGACCCGCGTCCATGGCACCGGGGACGGCGACCACCACGGTGTTGTCCACGACCTCCATCACCGCGATGGAGACGGTGTCGGCGGCCAGAGCCACCTTGAGCGCCTCACGCACGGGCAGCCCGGCCCGCAGGACGCCGCGGGCGGTCAGCGCGTACCCGAACACGAAGGCCAGCACGATCGACAGCACGACGGTGGCCGCGTTGTTCAGGCCCGCCGCGGTGCCGACGGCCATGCCCAGCACCTCCCCGATGGCGCAGCCGGTCAGGCAGTGCAGCGTGGCCTGGACGGCGCCGCGCCAGCCGGAGCCCGCGCCGTGACCGTCATGCCCGTCATGCCCGTCATGCCCGTCATGCTCGTCATGCCCGTCATGACCGCTGCCTGCCACATGTCCGCCATGGGCCGCAGCCGCGCCGTGAGCGTCGTCGTGGTCCCCTCTTGTCATCGGTGCCCTCCTGAGGACGGATGCGTACGTGCTCGCATCCAACACGATACCCCCATGGGGTATTTCCGGCGCGGAAGAATTCGCCCGCCTCTTACTCCACCCCCTCCTGAAGACACCGGAGAAGATCGTGATGAGATGTCGGGAGGAGGTGTGGTCATGGAATACACACGACTCGGTACCACAGGCATGAAAGTCAGCAAGATCTGCCTTGGCATGATGAGCTACGGCGATCCCGGCAAGGGTGGCGGCTGGGCCCTCGACGAGGAGCAGGCCGAGCCCATCGTGCGCAGGGCCGCGGACGGCGGCGTGACGTTCTTCGACACCGCCGACGTGTACTCGGGCGGGGCCAGCGAGGAGGTCACCGGCAGCCTGCTGCGCAAGATCTTCCCCCGGCGGGACGACTACGTGCTGGCGACCAAGGTCTACTTCCCGATGGGCGGCGGCAGGAACGACTACGGCCTGTCGCGCAAGCACATCCTGTCGGCCGTCGACGCCTCCCTGACCCGGCTCGGCACCGACTACGTGGACCTCTACCAGATCCACCGGTGGGACGACGAGACGCCCATCGAGGAGACCATGGAGGCGCTGCACGACGTCGTCCGCTCCGGCAAGGCCCGCTACATCGGCGCGTCCAGCATGTGGGCCTGGCAGTTCGCCAAGGCGCAGCACACCGCCGAGCGCCACGGCTGGACCAGGTTCGTCAGCATGCAGAACCACTACAACCTCCTTCAGCGGGAGGAGGAGCGGGAGATGATCCCGCTCTGCCGCGACCAGGGCGTCGGAGTGATCCCGTGGAGCCCGCTCGCACGCGGCCTGCTGGCCCGGGCCGGCTCCGGCGGGGAGACGACGGTGCGGGAGACGTCCGCCGACGCCGGGCGGCGCGAGCAGCTCTACGGCGGGTACGGCGACGCGGCCGTCCTGGAGCGGGTGGCGCAGACCGCGGCCGAGCGCGGTACGTCCGCAGCCGTAGTGGCCCTGGCCTGGCTGCTGAGCCGCCCGGCCGTCACCGCCCCGATCATCGGCGCGACCAAGGCGCACCACGTGGACGACGCGCTCGCCGCCGTGGAGCTCACCCTGTCTGACAAGGAGATCGCCCACCTTGAGGAGCCGTACCAGACCCGGCCGGTCCAGTTCTGAGATCCTCCGCCTGACCGATCTCCTCGCGTAAGGCCTGGCCGACAGAGCCGTACACCCGTATGGGCGGGGAGGTCGCGATCAGGTCGAACAGCCCCAGCAGCCGCCGGAGCGCGGGCGTCGCCTCGGCGATGGCCAGGCCGCCCCCGGCGGCGGCCATGGCGGTGTGCACGCGGTACATGGCTCGCAGGCCGGACAGATCGCAGAAGCCCAGCCGCGTGGCGGCCACTACGAGACGGCGCACTCCCTTGCCGGGCAGCGGGCCGATCACCGCCTCCAGCAGCGCCACCGTGCCCACGTCGAGCTCACCGGTGACGGTGACGACGGCGGTGTCCCCTCCGCCGACGGACAGCTCCACCGCCAGGTGCATCGCGGGGAGGCGCTTGACGGCGTCGTCACGGCCGGAGGCCGGCCCGCCGAGCCTGCGCGGACGATCGATTCGAGACGTGTGGCTCACCCCTGCCGGGCATGACGGTAAGGCGGCCACGTCTCTGGACCACCGCCAGCCTACCCCCATCCGGCGTGGGCCTTCCGGCGTGTGCGAGGGTGGAAGCGCCGCCGAGGGCACCTCGCATGCGCCGCACTGGCGTTTCGCCGCCGGTGGCCGGTGGGACGCACCCCCGGAAATTCCAGCGATCATGCCATCGCTTCAACCGGCCTCCTCCGACTCCGCCTGGCCGGGGTCGTTGCTGACGCTCCTGCTGTCCACGGACACCTACGACACGTTCCTGCACGAGCTGACCCTGCTGACGGTCCGGGCACTGCCCGAGGGGAGCATGTGCGGCATCACCGTCACCCACGGCTCGCAGCCGGCGACCATCGCGAGCAGCGACGACCTGACACTGGCCGTCGACCGGATCCAGTACCGCACCGGGCAGGGCCCGTGTCTGGAGACCCTCACCACCGGCGTGATCCACAGCGTGGACGACACCTCGGCCGAACCGCGCTGGCGCACCTTCTGCACCGAGGCCTTCGCCCACGGCGTGCGCAGCTGCCTGGCGCTGCCGCTCGCCGGCCCCCACGGCATCGTGGGCGGTCTCAACCTGTACAACCCCGACGCCGGCGCGTTCGCCGAGACGACCTGGGCGCGGACGCAGGTCTTCGCCGGCAACGCCGCCGGCGCCGTCGCACTGGCGCTGCGCCTCACCGACCAGGCGAAACTGAACGAGGACCTGCATGCCACGCTGGCCTCGCGCAGCGTCATCGACCAGGCCGTCGGAATCGTCATGGCCCAGCAACGCTGCCCCGCCCCGGACGCCTTCGCCCTGCTGAGCCGGGCCTCCCAGAACCGCAACATGAAGGTACGCGACCTGGCCACGGAGATCGTCACCGCGGTCGGCGGCGTGGCTCCCGGCCTCGACGTCTTCGATCCGCCGGGGTGACCAAGCCGCCGGGGTGACGAAGCCGCCGGGGTGACGAAGCCGCCGGGGTGACGAAGCCGCCGTCCCGGCCAGGGCGCTCCGGCCGCGCCGGGGCCGCCCGCCGTCCCGCTGATCCACGTGCGGCGGGCCCTTCTCCCCTGTCCGGGACGAGCATTATGATCACGAATCGGACGGCGGGTGTGGAGGCGACTGTGGCGCAGCTCGAGCGGGTCCCTGACGGTGTGGACGCTTCGGTGCCGAGCTCGGCCCGGGTCTACGACTATCTCCTCGGCGGGAAGGACAACTACGCCGTCGACCGGGCGGTCGCGGACCGGCTCCTGGCCCTGGCGCCGGACACCCGTGCCGTGGCGAGGGCCAACCGGGCCTTCCTGGCCAGGGCGATGCGATTCCTGAACGACGAGGGGATCCGGCAGTTCGTCGACCTCGGCACCGGTATCCCGACCTCACCCAGCGTGCACGAGCTGGCCTGGGAGGCCGACCCGTCGGCACGCGTCGTGTACGTCGACAACGACCCTCTCGTGAAGGCGCACAACGACGCCCTCCTGGCGACCGACCCGGGGGTGACCACCATCCTGGCGGACATCCGCCGCCCCGACCTGATCCTCGCCGACCCCGCCCTGCGGGCGACGGTCGACCTCTCCCAGCCGGTCGCGGTGCTGTTCCTCACCGTCCTCCACTTCGTGACCGACGAGGAGGGCGCCCACGACATCGTCGCCCGATGGCGCGGCCAGATGGTGCCGGGCAGCTACGTCGTCATCTCCAACATGGCCGCCGAGAGCGATCCGGAGGCCGTGCGGCGCCTGCACGCGGCGACGGCGAACACCCCCGCCCACTCGACGTTCCGCCCCCATGACGAGCTGGCGCGCTTCTTCGACGGGTTCGAGCTGGTGGAGCCCGGCCTGGTCCCCGTGCAGCGGTGGCGTCCCGACATGGAGTCCGTGCCCACGCGGATGGTGGTGGAGGGAGGCGTGGGCCGCACGCCCCAGCGCGTACGCTGACCTTCATGGGACGGGCGAACGACGATGCCGCGGCCGCGCTGCAGGAGTACGCCGAGCTGTTCGCGCTGAACGGCGGCGACGCGTTCCGGGTGCGGAGCTACCAGAAGGCGGCCAAGTCGATCGCCGGGTTCCCCGAGGACCTGCGCGAGGCCGACGTCCGCGCGATCCCCGGCGTGGGCGAGGCCATCGCCAAGAAGGTCGAGGAGTTTCTCGACAGGGGCAGCTTCCGCCAGCTCGACGACCTGCGCAGCAAGGTGCCCGAGGGGGTGCGCAGGCTCACCCGCATCCCGTCGCTGGGGCCGAAGAAGGCGCTGTTCCTCTACCAGGAGCTCGGCATCGACTCGCCCGCAGCCCTGGCCGGAGCCATCGAGGCCGGGCGCCTGTCGGGCCTGCGCGGCTTCGGCGCCAAGACCGAGGAGAACCTGCTCAAGGGCATCGAGCAGATGGAGCGGTCGGGCGACCGGGTGCACATCGGCGTCGCCATGGACCTGGCCGAGCGGGTCATCGCCTCGCTGCCCGCCGACAGGATCGCCTTCGCCGGGTCGCTGCGCAGGATGCGCGAGACGATCGGCGACATCGACATCCTGGCCGTCGCCCCGCCCGGCGTGATGGAGCTGTTCGCCCGCCAGCCGTACGTCACCGAGGTCATCGCCGGGGGCGAGCGGAAGACGTCGGTGCGGACCGACCGGGGCCTCCAGGTGGACCTGCGCGTGGTGCCGGCCGAGTCGTGGGGGGCCGCGATGGTCTACTTCACGGGCAGCAAGGAGCACAACGTCCGCATCAGGGAGATGGCGGTCAAGAAGGGCTGGAAGCTGTCGGAGTACGGGCTGTTCGACGGCGACGACCGGCTCATCGCGTCGGAGACCGAGGAGGACGTCTACGCCGCCCTCGGCATGGAGTGGGTGCCGCCGACGCTCCGCGAGGACGGCGGCGAGGTCGCCGCCGCGCTGCGCGGCGAGCTGCCCCGGCTGGTCGAGCTGGGCGACCTGCGGGGCGATCTGCACACCCACACCGACCTCACCGACGGCATCGCCTCGCTGGAGGACATGGTCGCCGCGGCCGCCGCGCGCGGCTACTCGTACTACGCGGTCACCGACCACGCGCCCGACCTCGCCATGCAGCGGATGACGCTCGACAAGGCGCTCGCCCAGCGGGCACGTCTTTCCGAGCTTCAGGCGAAATATCCGGACATGAGGTTGCTGCACGGCAGCGAGCTCAACATCGCGCCAGACGGCTCGGTGGACTGGCCCGCGGAGGTGCTCGCCGGTTTCGACGTGTGCGTGGCGTCGGTCCACTCCCACTTCACGCAGCCGCGCGAGGAGATGACCCGGCGCTTCATCGCGGCCTGCGAGAACCCGCACGTCCACGTCATCGGCCACCCGACCACCCGGAAGATCGGCAAGCGCCCGCCGGTGGACGCCGACTGGGACGCGGTCTTCCGCGCCGCCGCGCGGACCGGCACGATCATGGAGATCGACTCCTACCCCGACCGGGCCGACCTGCCCTCCGACCTCGTACGGCTGGCCCGCCACCACGGGGTGAAGTTCTCGATCGACAGCGACTCCCACGCCATACCGCATCTGGCGCACCAGAGGTTCGGGGTCGGCATCGCGCAGCGCGCCTGGCTCACCACCGACGACGTCGTCACCACCTGGCCTCTCGACCGGCTCCGGGCCTTCCTCGGCAAAGACTGACCCGTGTTCCCCTCCCGTCCACTCTCCAGCTCTTCCCTATTCAACTATTGCCTGGTAGGTAATACATAAAAGAGGGAGGTGGCCAGATGGACCTTCACCAGCGCCGCCAGATGCTCTGTACCTTGGGAGACATCCCCCCGCTCGCCCAGAGCACACCGTTTCCCATAATCAAGCCGCTCCCCCCGGACCTGTTCGCCGTACACGGCGCCAGCGCGGAGATGCGCTGGGAGGCCATGCGGGGCCAGGGTCACCTCGTCCCCAACGACCGCTTCTTCGTGCGCAACCACACGGCCACCCCGCTGATCGACCTCACCACGTGGCGGCTGCGCCTGCACGGCTCGGGCCTGCGCTCCCCGCGCGACCTCACGTACGCCGATCTGCTCGCCCTGCCGGCGACGACCGTCGACTGCGCGATCGAGTGCGCAGGCAACGGACGGTCGTTCTTCGGGACGCAGCAGGGGCGCCCGGCCGCCGGCACGCCCTGGAGGCTCGGCGGCATCGGCGTCGCCCGCTGGCGCGGCGTCCGCCTGTCGGCCGTCCTCGCGCTCGCGGGCCTCCGTGGTGACGCCGTGGACGTGCTGCCCAGCGGGCTCGACCCCGAATACGTCGACGGCGGCGTGAACCTGGGCCACGTCCGCCGCCCGCTGCCCGTCGCCAAGGCGCTCGGCGACGTGCTGCTCGCCTACGAGATGAACGGCGAGCCGCTGCCGCCCGACCACGGCTTCCCCGTCCGCGTGGTGGTCCCCGGCTGGACGGGGATCGCGTCGGTGAAGTGGGTCGGCGACATCGAGGTGTCCACCACGCCGCTGTCGTCGCCGTGGAGCACCGGCATGTACCGCATGTTCGGCCCCGGGTCGCCGCCCGGCGGCGGGCCGCCGCTCACCACGCAGGTGGTGAAGAGCGCCTTCGAGCTGCCCTGGGAGGCCGTCCTGCCGGCCGGCCGGGCCCACCTCCTGAGCGGCAGGTCCTGGTCGGGCACCGGCCGCGTCACCCGTGTCGAGGTGAGCGACGACCGCGGCGCGTCGTGGCGGCCCGCCCGCGTCCGCGACACCGGCCACTCCGCCGCCTGGGTGCTGTGGGACGCCGAGTGGACGCCGGCCCGCCCCGGGCCGCACACGCTGATGGCCAGGGCGACCGACGAGACCGGCGCCGGTCAGCCTTTGCGCACGGCATACAACACCATGGGTTATCTCTTCGACGCGATCGTCGAGCATCCCGTTACCGTCGTCTCATGAGCGGGAATGTCACCCCGCAGTCAGCTGGGCGGACGGTGCGCGGACAGACGCGATCGGAGCGCGCGCTGAAAGACGCTCACGGAGATGGCCGGGAAACGAACCGGTAACCGCACGCCGCGATGATGGCCACCTCCGCGGAGATGAGGCAGGGAGGACGGCCATGCGCCAGCTGACGGCACTCGACGCGCAGTTCCTGAGCGTGGAGTCGGCCACGACCGCCGCCCACGTCGCGGGCATCGCGATCCTCGACCCGGCGACCGCGCCGTCCGGCACGGTGACCCGGCGATGCCTGGTCGCCCTGCTGCGCGAGCGGCTGCACCTCGCCCCGGTGCTGCGCATGCGGCTGGCCGACGTGCCGTTCGGGCTCGACCGGCCGTACTGGATCGACGACGCCGGCTTCGACCCCGGCGACCACGTGTTCGAGACGACGCTGCCCGCGCCGGGCGACGACCGGCTGCTCGCCGCCCACGTGGCGCGCATCCACGCGCGGCGGCTGGACCGGGGACGGCCCCTGTGGGAGGCGCACCTGATCCACGGCCTGGCGGGCGGGCGGATCGCCCTCTACACGAAGGTCCACCACTGCGCGATCGACGGGGTGTCGGGGTCGGAGATCCTCACCTCGATCCTCGACCCCTCCCCCGAGCCCCGTCTCGTCGAGGCTCCGCCCGAGGAGCGGCCCGAGCGCGCCCCCGGCCTGATCGCCATGCTCGCCGGGGCGCTCACCCGGTCGATCGTGCAGCCGGTCGAGACGCTGTGCTCGCTCGCCCGCGCGGCGGCCGACATGGACGCGATCCCGGTCGTCTCGGGCCTGCCGGACGCCCGGCTCGTGGCGCAGGCGACCCGCGCGCTCACCGGTGACTCCCGGCCGCTGCCCGACTCTCCGCCGCTCGCCGTGCCGCGTACGCCGTTCAACGGCCCGATATCAGCGGAGCGGGGGCTCGCGTTCGCCTCGGTGCCGCTCGCCGAGGTCAGGCGGGTGGGCAGGGCCTTCGGGATGAGCCCCAACGACGTCGTCATGACGCTGTGCTCCTCGGCGCTGCGCCGCTGGCTGCTCGCCCACGACGCGCTGCCCGACCGCCCCCTCGTCGCGGCGGTCCCGGTGGCCCTGCGTCCATCGGGAGGCTCGCCGCGCGGCTCGTCGGGAGGCGACGGGATGGTCGGCAACCAGATCTCCGCCATGATCACCTCGCTCGCCACGGACGTGGCCTGCCCCAGGGAGCGGCTCACCGCCGTGCGCTCCGCGATGGCCGCGGCCAAGCGCCGTTTCGTGCTCTCTCGCAGGAGCTGGCTGAACGACCTGTGCGCGATGGTCCCCAGCCCGCTTTCCACGCTGGCCACCCCGGCGGTCTTCCGCCTGGCGGGGGCGGCCGGGGCCGGGGTCAACCTGATCGTGTCCAACGTCCCCGGCCCGCGCCGCCCGCTCTACCTCTGCGGCGCCCGGATGCTGGCCTACCACCCCATGTCGGTGGTGACGGACGCCACCGGCGCGATCAGCATCACCTGCGCGTCGTACGACGGGCGGCTCGACTTCGGCGTCGTGACGTGCCCGACACGGGTGCCGGACGTCTGGAGCGTCATCGATCATCTGACCGGCGCGCTCGACGAACTCCTGGCGCTGCTCCCCGCCGAGACCGCTGAGGCCGTTGAGGACGCTGAGGACGCCTCGCCGCAGGTCGGTGAGAAGGTGCCGGCGTAGCCGTGAGCCGGGGCCTCAGCGCCGTTAGCCCAGGGCGTGCGCGATCAGCTCGGCCACGGCGTCGGGGTCGATGTGATGGCCGGTGAGCAGGCAGATGCTCTCCTGGTAGAGCAGCACGGCGGCGAAGGTCGCGGCCGCGGCCTCCAGCCGCGCCGCGTCGCCGCGGCTGCCCGGCAGGGCCAGCTCCAGGGCGAACCGGGCCCGCCTGATGATCTCCGCGTTGAGGCGGCCCAGGCGGTCCCGTACGGAACGGTGGGTGTCGGCCTCCCGGAACAGGATGCGGCGCATCGCGGGGGACGCCCGCAGCGGCAACCGCCTGGCCAGGCGGGACAGCGTGCCGGCGGCGTCGCCGGGCACGGCCTCGACGTCCTCCTCGGTCACCACCGTCCGCTCGTCCACGAGCGAGATCAGCACGTCGATCTTGCGGGGGAAGTAGTGGAAGACCAGGCCCTTGGGGACCCCCGCCACCTCGGCGATGCGCGCCGTCGGCGTCGCGTCGTAACCGCCGCCCGCGAACAGCTCCTCGGCCGCGTCCAGGATGCGCGTCCGCGCGTCGCCGTCGGCGGGCTCCTTACTCCGGCGGGAGCGGGACCACGCCTTGGCACTCTGGAGAGGGCTGTCCACAGGCCGACCATAGCCATACCGGGTGCCCCAACACCATGCCGCCACGGTCAGGGGACCCTGCGAACGAGCCCGGCCGTGAGCGTGGGGCTCACGGCCGGGCGGTTGGGGGGTGCGAGGGCTGCTGGGGGCGCCGGGGATCGCGGCGTCAGTGCGAGGTGGCCTTCTCGGACCCGATCCCGGTGAGGGAGCGGACCTCGATCTCGGCGTACTTCGCCGCGTTGTACTCCTTGCTGAGGATCGTGCCGAGGTAGCCGCAGAGGAACCCGATGGGGATGGAGAAGATGCCCGGGTTCGACAGCGGGATCAGGTCGAAGTCGGCGTCAGGGAACATGGCCGTGGGCGCGCCCGACACGGCCGGCGAGAAGATCACCAGAACGAGGGCCGAGACCAGGCCGCCGTAGATCGCCGAGACCGCGCCCGCCGTGTTGAACCTCTTCCAGAACAGGCTGTAGAGGATCGCCGGCAGGTTGCCCGAGGCGGCGATCGCGAAGGCGAGGGCCACCAGGAAGGCGACGTTCAGCGCCTGGGCGCGGATGCCGAGGATGATCGCGACGGCGCCGATGACGAACGCGGCGATCCTCGCGACCAGGATCTCCTCCTTGTCGGTGACCTGGCCCCGCTTGAACACGTGGGCGTACAGGTCGTGGGCGAAGCTGGAGGAGGAGGCGAGAGTCAGTCCGGCCACCACGGCGAGGATCGTGGCGAACGCGACGGCCGCGATGACGGCGAGCAGGACCGTGCCGCCGACGTCGCCGAAGATGTCCGCACCGATCTTCTCGGCCAGCAGCGGCGCCGCCGTGTTGCCCGCCTTGTTCGAGTCGGAGATCGTCTTGGTGCCCACCAGGGCGGCCGCGCCGAAGCCGAGGACCAGGGTCAGCAGGTAGAACACGCCGATGATGCCGATCCCCCACAGAACCGACTTGCGGGCGTCCCTGGCGGTCGGAACGGTGTAGAAGCGGATCAGGATGTGCGGCAGGCCGGCCGTGCCGAGCACCAGGGCGAGCCCCAGGCTGATCAGGTCGATCTTGCCCCAGATGCCCTGGGCCTCCGTGCCGTACTTGAGGCCCGGGATGAGGAAGGAGTCGCCCTTGCCGCTCTGCTGCGCGGCGTCGCCGAGCAGGCCGGACAGGTTGAAGCCGTACTTGCCGAGGACGAGCAGCGTCACCAGGGCGGCGCCGGTCATCAGCATGACGGCCTTGACGATCTGCACCCAGGTGGTGCCCTTCATGCCGCCGATGACGACGTAGATCACCATGAGCAGGCCGACCGCGACGATCGTCCACATCTTGCCCGCGTCGGACTTGATACCGAGCAGAAGGCCCACGAGCGCGCCCGCGCCGACCATCTGGGCGAGCAGGTAGAAGATGCTGACCGTGATGGTCGACACGCCGGCGGCCGTGCGGACCGGGCGCGGCGACATGCGGAACGCCAGCACGTCGGCCATCGTGAACTTGCCGGAGTTGCGCATCAGCTCGGCCACCAGCAGCAGCGCGACCAGCCAGGCCACGAGGAAGCCGATGGAGTAGAGGAAGCCGTCGTAGCCGGACAGCGCGATGATGCCCGCGATGCCGAGGAACGACGCGGCGGACATGTAGTCGCCGCCGATCGCCAGGCCGTTCTGCGCGCCGCTGAACGAGCGGCCGCCCGCGTAGTAGTCGGTGGCGCTCTTGTTGTTGCGGCTCGCCCAGAAGGTGATCGCCAAGGTGCCCGCGACGAACACCAGGAACAGGATCGTGGACAGCGTCTCGTGGCTCACTTGACCGTCTCCTCGGCCTCGTTGCGGAGCTCGTCGGCGAGCGGGTCGAGGTTGGCCGCCGCCTTACGGGAGTACAGCCAGGCGATGAGGAACGTCGAGACGAACTGCAGCACCCCGAAGACCAGGGCGACGTTGATGTTCCCGAACAGCTTGGTGCCCATGAAGCCGCGGGCGAAGCCGGACAGCACCACGTACAGGAGGTACCAGGCCAGGAACGCGATGGTCATCGGGAATGCCCAGGAACGATATCTGCGGCGCAGCTCCTGGAACTGCTCGCTGGCCTGTATGCGCTCGTAGACCGATGAGTCATGCTGAACGGTCACATGCGTCTCCTTCAACAGTGATCTGGATCACCTCAACGTA
This sequence comes from Microbispora sp. NPDC049125, assembly GCF_040802045.1. Taxonomy (NCBI): domain Bacteria; kingdom Bacillati; phylum Actinomycetota; class Actinomycetes; order Streptosporangiales; family Streptosporangiaceae; genus Microbispora; species Microbispora sp. NPDC049125. The sequence goes on from NZ_JBEZDW010000010.1 coordinate 80,620, forward strand.
GGAGCGCGGGCCGCCCCGGCACGAGCCCCGTCCCCCGCCGTATCGCCCAGCCGTACCGGCCGCTCGTTCACGGGCCGCCGCATGCGACGAAAGGTCGGTTGCGCGCGCCGAACGGTCACGCGCCTCACATGGCCCGGGGATGCCAGTCGCCGCGGTCGACGTTCAGCGTCTCCGGCGTGTGCAGGCGGACCATCGTCCGCGCCACCCCCGGCGGCACCCGTGACGGCGTCAGCAGCGAGACCACCACCATCACGGTGAACGACACGGGCACGGTCCAGGCCGCGGGTTGTGCCAGCAGCGCCTCCGCCCACCCCGTGTGCGGCCCGGCGATGATGGTGGCGAGCACCGCGCCGCAGGCGAGCCCACCCCCCGCGACCAGCCCGGACAGCGCGCCGGCCGTGGTGAGCCTGCGCCACCAGATGCCGAGCACGAGCAGCGGGCAGAACGACGAGGCGGCCACCGCGAACGCCAGCCCCACCACTGTGGCGACCGGCAGCGACCGGGCCGCGCCCGCCAGCCCGAACGGCACCACCACCGCCAGCAGGGTCGCGAAGCGGAACGACCGCACCCCGCCGCCCAGGATGTCCTGCGCGATGACGCCCGCCACCGACACCGTCAGCCCCGACGACGTCGACAGGAACGCCGCGAACGCCCCCGCCGTGACCAGCGCGGTCAGCAGCTCCCCCACGACCCCGCCGACCAGGCGCCCCGGCAGCGTGATGACCACGGTGTCGGTCGCCGGCAGCCCGTAGACCCTCCCAAGGAAGCCGTAGACGGCGGGCATCAGGTAGAAGGCGCCGAGCAGCGTCAGCACGACGAGGGTCGTGCGGCGGGCGGCCCGGCCGTCCGGGTTGGTGTAGAAGCGGACGAGCACGTGCGGCAGGCCCATCGTCCCGAGGAACGTCGCCAGGATCAGCGAGTACGTCTCGTACACCGGGTGCTCCCGGCCGTGCAGCGGCAGCGACCACGGGTCGCCGGGCGCCAGGCTCGGCAGGCCGTCCGACCACCAGGCGAGCAGCATGAACACCAGCGGCACGGCGAGCGCCGTCAGCTTCAGCCAGTACTGGAACGCCTGGACGAAGGTGATCGACCGCATGCCGCCCGACAGCACGTTGACCGCCACCACCACGGCCACCAGCAGGCTGCCCGCCCACGACGGCGCCCCCGTGATCGTACGGAACACCAGCCCGGCGCTCTGGAACTGCGGCATCAGGTAGAGCCAGCCGATCAGCACGACGAGCACGCTGGACAGGCGGCGCACCGCCATCGACTCCAGCCGCGCCTCCGCGAAGTCCGGCAGCGTGTAGGCCCCCGAGCGGCGCAGCGGCGCCGACACCAGCACGAGCAGCACCAGGTAGCCGCCGGTCCAGCCGACCGGGAGCCACAGCATGTCCGCGCCGTAGGTGAGGATGAGGCCGGCGATGCCGAGGAACGACGCCGCCGACAGGTACTCCCCGCCGATCGCCGAGGCGTTCCACAGGGGCGACACCGTGCGGGAGGCGACGTAGAAGTCCGACGTCGTGCGCGACATCCGGATGCCGAACGCCCCGATCAGCACGGCCGCCAGCATCACCGAGACGATGGCGACGATGCTGCTCACCGGGGGCCCGCCGCCGATGTCACCGGCGCTCCATCAGATCGGCGAAGTCGCGCTCGTTGCGCTCGGCCTGCCGTACGTAGAGCCAGGCGCCCACGACGAACGCGGGATAGATGAGCCCCGCCAGCACCACCCACGGCGCCGGCAGCCCGAGCAGCCGGGCGGCGCGCAGCTCGGGCACGAGCAGGAACAGCAGCGGCAGGCCCCCGATCACGCAGGCCAGGACCGTGCAGACGAACAGCGCCAGGCGGAACTGCGTCCGCACCAGCGAGCGCATGTAGACCTCGCCGAGCTGGGTCTGCTCGTCGATCTCACGGGTGAGGGGATGGCGCGGCCGGCGGGCGGCGGCGGTGCGCGGGCTGGTCACCACCACCCGGCGGGGCTTGCCCGTCATCGGCCGCTCACCGCCGGCCGCCCGCGCCGGCCGCCCATGGACCGCGCGCCGCTCATCGGCCGCCCGCCGCTCATCGGCCGTTCACCGCGCCCTGGCCCTTGCGCGCCCGGCGGACGAGCAGGTCACGCAGCTCACGGGTGTGGCGGCGGCTCACCGGGATCTCGGCGCCCCCCACCCGGACGACGCACCTGCCCGAGTCGATGTGCAGCTCGTCGATGTGCTTGACCGCGACCAGGTGGCTGCGGTGGACCCGCAGGAACCCGGCCGAGGCCCAGCGCTCCTCCAGCGTCGCGAGCGGGATGCGGACGAGATGGCTGCCGGTGGCGGTGTGCAGGCGGGCGTAGTCGCCCTGCGCCTCGACGTACCGCACCTCGGTGCTGGCCACGAACCGCGTCACCCCGCCCAGCTCGACCGGGATGGTGTCCGCCTGCGGCCCCGGGCCGGGCTCCTCGCGGCCGCCGCACACCCGCCTGATCGCCTCGGCCAGCCGCTCGGGCCGTACGGGCTTGAGCAGGTAGTCCTCCGCCTTGAGCTCGAACGCGTCCACCGCGTGATCCTCGTACGCGGTCACGAACACGATCTTCGGCGGCCGGGTGAACTGGGTGAGCAGCCGCCCGAGGACGACGCCGTCCAGGCCGCGCATCCGGATGTCGAGGAAGACCGCGTCCACCGGCCTGCCGTCAGCGATCGCCCGGTCGAGCAGCCGCAGGGCCGCGGAGCCGTCGCGCGCGGTGAGGACCTCGCCGATCCGGGAGTCGGCCCTCAGCAGATAGGCGACGTCCTCGAGCGCGGGCTGCTCGTCGTCGACCGCCAGGACCCGCAGGCCGCTCACCGACCACCCCTCTCACGGAACAATCCCCTAGAGAGTGATGACGCGGACATCCGAAAGTCAACGCCTCCCGCCATCACGACCCTGTCACGGCCGGGATCACCCGTGCGTTCAGTGGACGGAGACGCCGGGGTGGTACTTGGGGACGCGGACGGACACCTTGGTGCCGGCGCCGGGGCCGGTCTCCACCACCAGGCCGTACTCGTCGCCGTAGACCTGGCGCAGCCGCTCGTCCACGTTGGCCAGGCCGATGCCGCCCGCTCCGGAGCGGTCCTCCCCCGCCAGCACGCGGCGCAGCCGCTCGGGGTCCATGCCGATCCCGTCGTCCTCGACCGTTATGCCGCACTCGGCCCCGGCGTCCTCGGCGACGATCGTGATCCGGCCCGTCCCCGGCTTGCTCTCCAGCCCGTGCCGCACCGCGTTCTCCACCAGCGGCTGCAGGCACAGGAACGGCACCGCCACGGCCAGCACCTCGGGGGCGATGCGCAGCGTCACCTGGAGCTGGTCGCCGAACCTGGCCCGCTCCAGCGTGAGATAGCGGTCGATGGACCTCAGCTCCTCGGCGAGCGTGGTGAAGTCGCCGTGCCGCCGGAACGAGTAACGGGTGAAGTCGGCGAACTCCAGCAGCAGCTCCCGGGCACGCTCGGGGTCGGTCCGCACGAACGACGCGATCGTGGTGAGCGAGTTGTAGATGAAGTGGGGCGAGATCTGCGCGCGCAGCGCCCGCACCTCCGCCTCCATCAGCATGGTCCTCGACCGGTCGAGCTCGGCCAGCTCAAGCTGCGAGTCCACCCACCGGCCCACCTCCTGGGCGGCCCGCACCAGCCCCGCCGAGGCGTGGTCGCCGTACGCCGCGAGGGAGCCGACGACGCGGTCGTCGGTGGTGAGCGGCACGACCACGGCGTGCCTGACGGGGCATTCCGGCAGCCCGCAGTCGAGCGCGAGCACCTGCGTGCGGCCGTCCTTGAGCGTCTCGGCGGCGTGCTCGAACGCCTCGCCCGCGTGGTGCTCCCCCGCGCCGTCGTAGACCAGCAGCTCCTCGCGGTCGGTGATGGCGATGGCGGGCGAGCCGAGCAGCTCCCGCAGGTGCCGTGACGCCTTGAGCGCCCCCGTCTGGCTCAGCCCCGCGCGCAGCGGTGGCGCGGCCAGCGACGCCGTGTGCAGGGTCTCGAACGTCGCCCGCTCGGCCGGGCTGCTCCCCAGGTCGCGACGGCCCCGCAGCACCCGCCACAGCACCACGGCGGGCACGCTGACGAGCGCGGCGACGACGAGCGCGGCGACGAGCGGTTCCACGCCGCCGGAGCCTACTCGCCCACCGGCCGGCGCGCTCCCGTGCCCGCGCGCTTCGGGCCGGGGCCTCGCGGATACTTCGGGCCGGGGCCCCGTGGATGCTTCGGGGCGGGGCCCCATGGATGGGGAGGCGTCAGGTTTGACCCGCTCCGCTCAGGTCAGCAGAAGGGCCGATCCGCTTCCACGGATTCCAAGGAGAGGACTCGCGATGACGACCGCGCATCAGGCCGGCCGGCGACTGGAGGGTGCGGCCCGGCAGGCCGCCAACCACCCCGTCCTGGAGAAGCTGGCCAAAGTGGGGTTCGCCGCCCGTGGCGTTCTGTACGCGATCATCGGTCTGGTCGCGCTCCAGATCGCCCTCGGCAGCGGCGGGGAGGCCGACAAGAGCAGCGCGATCCACATCGTGCGCGACTCGCCCTTCGGCGACGCGCTGCTGTGGGTGATGGCCGTCGGCCTGGCCGCGCTGACGATCTGGCAGGTCTCCGAGGCCGTCTGGGGCCGGCCGGAAGTCAGGAGCCGCGTCGAGTCCGTCTCCAGGGCCGTCGTCTACGCCGGGCTGGTGTTCTCGATGGTGGCCCTGCTCACCCAGAACAAGGCCGCCACCTCCACCGACAGCCAGTCGCAGGACGCCACCAAGGCGCTGTTCGAGCTGCCCGGAGGCCAGTTCCTGGTGGGCCTGCTGGCGCTCGGCGTGATGGCCCTCGGCGTCTACTGGATCTACGAAGGCTGGACCGAGAAGTTCATGAAGGACATGCGGGTGACCGAGCCGCGCGCCCGCGGCGTCGTGGTCAAGCTCGGCAAGGCCGGCTACATCGCCCGCGGTGTCATCGCCATCGCCGCCGGCGCGCTGATCGGCCAGGCCGCCCTCACGTACGACCCCGACAAGGCGGCCGGAATCGACGGCGCGCTCAAGTCGCTCGCCGACACCCCGGCCGGCCCGTGGCTGCTCGTCGTCGTCGCGATCGGCCTGGTGCTGTTCGCCGCCTACTGCTTCGCGGAGGCCCGCTGGCACCGCGTGTGAACCGTCCCGTCGAAGGCGCCGGCTCCGGCCGGCGCCTTTACGTTGTAGATCACGACATTGCCGCTTTGATCCTTGCCGCGTAGTCCGCGATCTCCGCCTCGTCGGCGTACTTTGTGCGCGGCCAGAAGAAGCCGCGCAGGCCGTCCTTGCGGTTGCGCGGCACCACGTGGACGTGCAGGTGCGGCACGCTCTGGCTGACGCGGTTGTTCATCGCCACGAAGGTGCCCGCCGCCTCCAGCCCCTCCTCGACCGCCCGCGCGACGGCCTGCACCCGCGCGAAGAACGGGCCCACCGCGTCGGGCGGCAGGTCCGGCAGGGTCTCGACGTGGCCGTCGGGGACGACCAGGACGTGCCCCTTGAACACCGGCCGCGTGTCGAGGAAGGCGGCGGCGACGCCGTCGGAGAGCACCATGTGGCCGCGCCTGTCCCCCGCGACGATGTCGCAGAACAGGCAGCCCGGCACGCGAGGTCCGTTCACGCGTCACCAGCCCAGCACGGTGTCGCCGGCGATCAGCGACCTGGCGATGACCAGGCGCTGGACGTCGTTGGTGCCCTCGCCGATCGCCATCAGGGGCGCGTCCCGGTAGAGCCGCTCCACCACGAACTCCTGCGAGTAGCCGTACCCGCCGTGCACCCGCATCGCCTCCATCGTCGTCTTGAGCGCCACCTCGGACGCGAAGTACTTGGCCATCGCCGCCTCGGCGCGCACCGGCCCCGCCTCCGACCGCGACGCCGCCCAGTACGTCATCAGCCGGGCCGCCTGGATCTCCGTCGCCATGTCGGCCAGCTTGAGCTGGATCGCCTGGAAGTCCGCGATCGGCTGCCCGAACGCCTGCCGCTGACGGGAGTAGCCGAGGGCGGCCTCGTACGCGCACTGCGCCACGCCGACCGCCCGGGCGGCGACGTTGACGCGGCCGAGCTCCATCGCCGACAGCACCTGCTGCATGCCCCGCCCCTCCACGCCGCCGAGCAGCGCGGAGGCCGGGACGCGGACGTCGTCGAGGACGACCTCGCACGTCTCGGTGCCCTTGTAGCCGAGCTTGGGCAGGTCCCGGCCGATCGTGAAGCCGTCCGTGCCCGCGTCGACGAGCAGGACCGACATCCCGCGGTGCGCCGGGGTCTCGGCCGAGGTCTTCACCAGCACCGGCAGCGGGTCGGCGTGCCGTGCGTTGGTGATCCACGTCTTGGTGCCGTTGACCACGTAGTGGTCGCCGTCCCGCACGGCGCGGGTGGCGATGCCCTGCAGGTCCGTGCCCGCGCCTGGCTCGGTCAGCGCGATGCCCGTGCGGCGGGCCCCGGTGGCCAGATCGGGCAGGTGACGCAGGCGCTGCTCCTCCGTCCCATACCGGGCGATCATCCAGGACGACAGGGAGTGGGAGCCCAGCACTCCCGCCACGCCCATCCATCCCCGGGCGATCTCCTCGAACACCAGGGAGAACGACACCCGGTCGAGGTCCAGGCCGCCGTACCGCTCGGGAATCGCGATGCCGAACAGGCCGAGCTGCGCGAACCGCTCGATGATCTCGGCGGGGTGGCGTCCAGAGCGCTCCCACTCCGAGGCCACCGGCACGATCTCCTTGTCGACGAACTCCCGCAGCGTCCGCTGGAACAGCCGCTGTTGATCGTTGAGCTCGAAGTCCATCAGGCCTCCATCGGGCCGGTCTTGGCGCGGGGGAAGTACCCCTTGTCGTGCGGCGCGTCCCGCTTGTAGACCATCACCGAGCGCCGCCAGGACATCACCTCGTCCCCGTCCTGGTTGAGGCCGCGGGTGCGGCAGGTGACGATCCCCGCGTACGGCCGCGACCGGGACTCGCGGACGCCGGTCACGATGGACTCGGCGTAGAGCGTGTCGCCGACGAAGACCGGATGGGTCAGCCGGATCTCCTCCCAGCCGAGGTTCATCATCGCGGTCTGGCTGACGTCGATGACCGACAGGCCGAGGACGATCGCGACCGACAGCCCGGAGTTGACGATGATCCGCCCCACGGGGGCGCGCTCGGCGAAGTGCGCGTTGAAGTGGTTCTGGTTGGTGTTCATCGTGATCAGCGTGAACCAGGTGTTGTCGGCCTCGCTGATCGTGCGGCCGAGCGGGTGCTGGTAGACGTCGCCGACCACGAAGTCCTCGTAGTAGCGCCCGATGCGGGCTTCATGGAGCGTCACACCAGAAGGCTATTCCGCCGCGACGGCCCGCCCTGACGACCCGGCCGCGTACGCGGCCGGCGCGCGGCCTGGTCGGCGTAGTCGGGGTCAGCGTGGTCGGCGTGGGCGTAGTCGGCGTAGTCGGCGTGGGCGGGGTCGGCGTGGTCGGCGTGGGCGGGGTCAGCTCGGGGCGTGGCGTGTCCCGGCTTCCCCGGACAGGTCGTCCAGCGGGGCCGGCTCCTTCGGAGGGTCGCGGGGCTCGACGAACGGCTCCGCCGCCGAGCCGCCCTCCGCGATCTTCCGCCCGCGAAGGAGCTCCGCGTCGACCTCCGCTCCGAGGAGGATCGCCATGTTCGACAGCCACAGCCAGATGAGGAAGACCACCACCGCGGCCAGCGTGCCGTACGTCTTGTTGTAGGAGCCGAAGTTGGCGACGTAGATCCCGAAGCCGGCGGAGACCACGATCCACAGCACGACGGCGGTGAGACTGCCGGGGCTGAGCCAGCGGATGCCGGGCTGGCGCACGTTCGGCGCCGCGTAGAACAGCACTGTGATCATGCCGGTGGCCAGGAGCACGAGCACCGGCCACTTGGCGATGTTCCACGCCGTCACCGCGGCGGGCCCGAGGCCGATCACGTTCCCGGCCAGTTCCGCGAGGCGCCCGGTGAACGTCACGGCGAGCGCCGAGGCGGCCATCAGGACCACCAGCAGCAGCGTGAGCCCGACCCGGAGCGGCGTGACCTTCCAGAACGGCCGGCCCTCCCGGATGTCGAAGATCGCGTTGCTCGCCCGGATGAACGCCCCGATGTAGCCGGAGGCCGCCCACAGCGCGAGCAGCAGGCCGCCGACGGCGAACACGCCGGCGGTCCCCTGGCTCTTGTGGACGTTGGACAGGCCGGTCCGCAGAAGCTCCTGGACCGGCCCCGGCGTCAGCGACTTGATGTTGGCGAGCAGCGGGTCGATCACGTCCTGCCCGAGCAGGCCGAGGAGGGAGACCAGCACGATCAGCCCGGGGAAGATGGACAGGACGGCGTAGTAGGTCAGCGAGGCCGCCCAGTCCTGAACGTTGTCTTCCTTGAACTCCTTGACGGTGCGCCTGAGCACCCCCTGCCAGTCACGGCGCGAGAGCCGGTCGACGGGACCCGGCTCGTCGTCTGGACCGCTCATCGGCGCGCGGACCTCCTCCTCGCCCGGCTCGCCGCCTTGCTCCCGGCCCCCGCCCTCCAGCTCGTCCAGCCCGCCCGGCTCCTCCGGGCCGCCCGGCCGGCCATGAGCCGGCGCAGCACCAGCACTCCCGTGCCCGCCGCGACGATCACGGCGAGCACGGCGGGACGCCGCCTCGCCTCCTCGCCGACCTTCCCCGCCGCGCCTCTGACCGGCTCGGGGGTCACCTCGCGCACACGCCCGGCGACGAGCCCCGCCCGCTGTCTGGCGATGTTCGCCGTGGCCTGCACACGCTCCTGGGCCCGCGCCTTGACGTCGGCCTTGGCGGCCAGCGCCTCGATCGTCTCGCCCAGGTCGTCGCGGGTCCGCTCGATCTCCTGCCGGACCTCGGCGATCTCGTCCCGCCCCTTCGTGTGGCCGGCGTCCTCGTCTTCGTCCGCGGCCTCGGAACCACCGGGTGTCCCGGTGGTCCCACGGGTCCCGGCGGTCTCAGCGGTCTCAGCGGTCTCAGCGGTCTCAGCGGTCCGCCGCTGCGGCGCCGCGTTCAGCGACTCGGCGTCCGCCACGGGCTCGGTCGCGTCCTGCCTGTGCACTCCCACGCCTCCGGCGCCGGGCCGGGCCGCTCCGGGATCGGTCTCGGTCATCTGCGCGCACTCTCCTTCATCACGTCGATGTCGGCCTTGAGGCTCCGCATCGCCTCATGCGGGGTCGGGGGACCGGCCTGGGACACCTGCCGCTTGCCCACCAGGCCGAGGACTCCGGCCGCCACCAGCAGCACGGCGCCCACGATCGCGGCGCTCGCCCAGGCGGGTAGCACCATCGCCAGCAGCATGATCACCGCGGCGACGAGCGCGCCTCCGCCGAACAGGGCGACGACGCCCGCCCCGCCGAGCAGGCCCGCGCCGAGTCCGGCGCGCCTGCCCTTCCGGGCCATCTCCAGCCGCGCCAGCCGCAGCTCGTCGCGGATCAGCCGGGAGACGTCCTCAGACAGCCGCCGTACGAGCTCACCGGTCGAGAGCGACTCCATCTGGTTGGTCATGGTCTGCCTCCCATCCAGGTTGGGAGGCGCCTACCCGCAGCCGAGAGCCCTAACCACACGTCTCCGCAGGGTGAACGGACGGCCCGATACGGATGAAAGTTTCAGTCATCACACGTCGGAGGCTTTTCCCGCACCGGATAAAAGGCCAGTAAGGGAAGGTGGCTCACCGCCCGCGGTCGGGCCGGGGTGATACTTCCGCAACCGGTGATTGACATACCGGGGGCCCAATCCACAATCCTGTTGTGGGAGCGCTCCCATATTAGTCCTTCGATTTCGCCATGTCTCACCATCGTCTCACCATCGCCCCGCATCGGCCCGGGAAGCTGCTACGTCGCAGCTCTTCGCCCGATGCATCCATCCCCGACGCTCTTTGGAGACCCCCCAAAAATGCGAACGAGAGCTCTTAGTACGGGAGCGCTCCCACGGTCACGGAGACGGATCGCCTTGCTGGCGGCCGCCACCGTGTCTGGTGGCCTCCTCGCCGGACTGGCGCAGACGCCTGCGTCGGCGGCCGTCTCGTGCGACGTCACCTATGCCACCAACGACTGGGGCTCCGGCTCCGGAGGGTTCACCGCGTCCATCGTCGTCAAGAACCTCGGCGACGCGCTGTCGAACTGGTCCCTCAAGTTCCGCTTCCCCTCCAGCCAGCGTGTCGACAACGGATGGTCGGCGAACTGGAGCCAGAGCGGCGCCGACGTCACCGCGACCAGCATGTCGTGGAACGGCAACCTCGGCACCGGCGCCTCCACGAACATCGGCTTCAACGGCTCGTGGACCGGCAGCAACCCCAAGCCCACCTCGTTCTCGATCAACGGGGTGACCTGCGGCGCCGCGCCGTCGCCCTCGCCGAGCCCCTCACCCTCGCCGAGCCCCAGCCCGAGCCCGTCGCCCTCGCCGAGCCCGAGCCCGAGCCCGTCGCCCTCGCCGAGCCCGAGCCCGTCGCCGTCGCCAGGGACGGAGAATCCGTACGTCAAGAACTTCCTGGCGATGTACAACAAGATCCACGACCCGGCCAACGGGTACTTCTCGCCCCAGGGCGTGCCGTACCACTCGGTCGAGACGCTGATGGTCGAGGCGCCCGACCACGGGCACGAGACGACCTCCGAGGCCTACAGCTACTACCTGTGGCTGGAGGCGATGTACGGCAAGGTCATGGGCGACTGGACGAAGTTCAACAACGCCTGGGCCTCGATGGAGAAGTACATCATCCCGTCCACGGCGGACCAGCCCACCAACGCGAGCTACAACGCGAGCAAGCCGGCCACCTACGCCGGTGAGTGGGACGACATCTCGCAGTATCCGAGCAAGCTGGACAGCGGTGTCAGCGTCGGCACCGACCCCATCGCGGGCGAGCTGAAGAGCGCCTACGGCACCAGCGACATCTACGGCATGCACTGGCTGCTCGACGTCGACAACACCTACGGCTTCGGCCGCTGCGGCGACGGCACCACCAAGCCGGCGTACATCAACACCTACCAGCGCGGCCCCGAGGAGTCGGTCTTCGAGACCATCCCGCAGCCCTCGTGCGACACCTTCAAGCACGGCGGCCCGAACGGGTTCCTCGACCTGTTCACCGGTGACGCCTCCTACGCCAAGCAGTGGAAGTACACCGACGCGCCGGACGCCGACGCCCGCGCCGTCCAGGCCGCCTACTGGGCGCTGACCTGGGCGACCGAGCAGGGCAAGCAGTCGCAGGTCTCCGACTCGGTCACCAAGGCCGCGAAGATGGGCGACTACCTGCGCTACTCGATGTACGACAAGTACTTCAAGCAGCCGGGCTGCACCAGCACCTCCTGCCCGGCGGGCACCGGCAAGAACGCGTCGAACTACCTGCTGTCCTGGTACTACGCCTGGGGCGGCGCGTACGACACGTCGGCCGGCTGGGCCTGGCGCATCGGCTCCAGCCACAACCACGCCGGCTACCAGAACCCGCTGGCCGCGTGGGCGCTGTCCAACGTGAACGCGCTCAAGCCCAAGGGCTCCACCGCCGTGACGGACTGGTCGACCAGCCTCACCCGGCAGATCCAGTTCTACAAGTGGCTGCAGTCGGCCGAGGGCGCCATCGCCGGTGGCGCGACCAACAGCTGGCAGGGCCACTACGCGGCGCCGCCGACGAGCCTGCCGAAGTTCTTCGGCATGGCCTACGACTGGCAGCCCGTCTACCACGACCCGCCGTCGAACCAGTGGTTCGGCTTCCAGGCGTGGTCGCTGGAGCGCGTGGCCGAGTACTACTACGCCACGGGCAACGCCGACGCCAAGTCCGTCCTCGACAAGTGGGTGACCTGGGCGCTGGCGAACACCACCGTCAACGCCGACGGCACCTTCCAGATCCCGTCGACGCTGCGGTGGACCGGTCAGCCGGGCGCCAGCTTCAGCGGGACCGGCATGCCGCCGGCCAACACCGGTCTGCACGTCACGATCGCCGACTACACCAACGACGTCGGCGTGGCCGGCGCGTACGCCAAGACCCTGATGTTCTACGCGGCCAAGTCCGGCAACACCGCGGCCAAGACCACCGCCAAGGCGCTGCTCGACGGCATCTGGAAGAACAACCAGGACACCAAGGGCGTGTCGGTGGCGGAGACCAAGACGGACTACAACCGTCTCGACGACCCGGTCTACGTCCCCGCCGGCTGGAGCGGCAAGATGCCGAACGGCGACACGATCAACAGCAACTCGACCTTCATCTCCATCCGGTCCTTCTACAAGCTCGACCCGGACTGGCCGAGGGTGCAGGCCTACCTGGACGGCACGGCCCCCGCGCCGGTCTTCCACTACCACCGGTTCTGGGCGCAGGTCGACGTGGCCACCGCGCTCGGACAGTACGGCCTGCTCTTCCCGGCCGGCTGAGCACCACCGATGAGCTGGGGTGCGGTGTCGCCTGACCCTTCACCGCACCCCAAGTAAGCCGGGGCGCGACGGCGCCTGACCCGCCGTCGCGCCCACCACCCCCCTGATGCGAGGCATATACATGCGGCGTACGTTCCTGGCTCTGGCGACGCTGATGCTCACCGCGGTGGTCCCCGCCGTGACTCCCACCGCGGCGTCCGCCGCGCCCGCGTTCAACTACGGCGAGGCGCTGCAGAAGTCGCTCTTCTTCTACGAGGCCCAGCAGTCGGGCAGGCTGCCCGCCACCAACCGGGTGAGCTGGCGCGCCGATTCCGCCCTTAACGACGGCAAGGACGTGGGGCTCGACCTGACCGGCGGCTGGTACGACGCGGGCGACCACGTCAAGTTCGGCCTGCCGATGGCCGCGAGCACCACGATGCTGGCGTGGGGCGCGGTGGAGTACCGCGACGCCTACGCCTCCTCCGGGCAGCTCACCTACCTGCTCGACAACCTGAAGTTCGTCAACGACTACTTCATCAAGGCGCACCCGTCGCCGAACGTCCTGTACGGGCAGGTGGGCAACGGCGGCACCGACCACGCGTGGTGGGGGCCGGCCGAGGTCATGCCGATGGCGCGGCCCGCCTACAAGATCGACTCTTCGTGCGGCGGCTCCGACCTCGCCGGGGAGACGGCCGCCGCGATGGCCGCGTCCTCCATGGTCTTCCGCCCGACCAACCCGTCGTACGCCGACACCCTCCTGACGCACGCGAAGCAGCTCTACACCTTCGCCGACACGGTCAGGAAGAAGTACAGCGACTGCATCACCGACGCCGCCGCGTACTACAACTCCTGGAGCGGCTACAACGACGAGCTCGTCTGGGGCGCCATCTGGCTCTACCGCGCCACGAACGACTCCTCCTACCTCGCCAAGGCCGAGTCGTACTACGCCAACCTGGGCACCGAGCCGCAGTCGACCACCCGGTCGTACAAGTGGACGATCGCCTGGGACGACAAGTCCTACGGCGCGTACGTGCTGCTGGCCAAGCTCACCGGCAAGCAGCAGTACGTCGACGACGCCAACCGGTGGCTCGACTTCTGGACGGTCGGCGTGAACGGGCAGCGCGTCGCGTACTCGCCCGGCGGTGAGGCCGTGCTCGACACGTGGGGCTCGCTGCGGTACGCCGCCAACACCGCCTTCGCCGCGCTCGTCTACAGCGACTGGCTCACCGACGCCACCCGCAAGGCCCGCTACCACGACTTCGGCGTCCGTCAGATCAACTACGCGCTGGGCGACAACCCTCGCAAGTCTTCGTACATGATCGGGTTCGGGGCGAACCCGCCGAAGAACCCGCACCACCGGACCGCGCACGGCTCGTGGTCCAACAGCATGAACGAGCCGGCGAACAGCCGCCACATCCTGTACGGCGCGCTTGTCGGCGGCCCCAAGTCGGCCGACGACGCCTACGCCGACAGCCGCAGCGACTACGTGATGAACGAGGTCGCGACCGACTACAACGCCGCCTTCACCGGCGCGCTGGCCCGGCTCTACAAGGAGTACGGCGGGACGCCGCTGACCGGCTTCCCGGTCAAGGAGACCCCCGACGGCCCGGAGATCTACGTCCAGGCGTCCGTGAACGCCGTGGGGAACGGCTTCACCGAGATCAAGACGCTGGTCGTCAACCATTCGGCGTGGCCGGCGCGGGCACTGTCCGACGGCTCGTTCCGCTACTACTTCACCCTCGACGGCGACACGACGCCGAGCCAGATCACACTGACGGCGGCCTACAACCAGTGCAAACCGCCGACCGGGCCCACCCTGTTCTCCGGCAGGACCTACTACGTGACGATCGACTGCTCCGGGCAGGTCATCGCGCCGCAGGGACAGTCGGAGTCGCGGCGGGAGATCCAGTTCCGCATCGCCAGCTCGGGCACGTGGGACCCGTCGAACGACTGGTCGTACTCCGGAGTGCCGACGACGCCGGGGTCCACACCGGTGAACGTGCCGAACATCGTGCTCTACTCCGGCGGCACGAAGATCTACGGCACGGCGCCGGGCAGCGACCCGTCTCCCTCGCCGTCGCCTTCCCCCAGCCCGTCGCCTTCCCCCTCCCCCAGCCCGTCCCCGTCTCCCTCACCGTCTCCCTCACCGTCTCCCTCACCGTCACCGAGCCCGTCTCCCTCACCCAGCCCGTCCCCGTCGCCTTCCCCCTCGCCATCCCCGTCTCCGTCTCCCTCGGGGAAGGCCTGCACCGCCACGTACAAGGTCCCCGACCAGTGGCAGGGCGCGTTCCGGGGTGATGTCACGGTGGTCAACAGCGGTGGCTCCGCCATCTCCGGATGGACGGTGACCTGGACGTTCCCGAACGGTCAGACGATCAGCCAGCTCTGGAACGGAGCCCACACGCAGTCCGGCGCGAACGTGACCGTCAAGAACATGTCCTACAACGGCAACCTGGCCGCCGGCGCCTCGACGACTTTCGGCTTCAACGGGACCTGGAACGGCTCCAACGCCGTGCCGTCGCCGGTCACCTGCACACCCGCGTAGCCCTTACCCAGGGCTTCCCCCAGCCGCTCGCCTTCCCTGGACGGACCCCTCTCCGGGGAAGGCGGGCCTCCAACCTTTCCGGGATCACACGCTCACCACGACTCGGGGGGCAGGCTCACGTCTCCCACGCGGTCGTAGATCACCGTTTCGTCCGCCAGGCGGACGACCACGACACGCCTGGCCAGGCCTGCCCTCTCCAGGGCCTTCGCCGACTCCACCGCGTTCTTCGCGAAATGGTAGCGATCACGGCTGCCGGTGAACGGGCTCTCTCTGTCGCACCTGACCTCGTAACGGTCCGTCGGCCACGGATGAGGAAGCTCGTTGTTGCTGCGGCGCTCGGTAGCCGTCGCGGTCATCTGACACCTCTCAAGTCGCGGAGGGATCTCCGCTCGCAGAAGAACCTCCCTGCCCAACGATCCCCGATCTATTCATCTTTCGCCACACTGGTTTTATTCCCCACCGGTACGTCCAGTGCACGAAACGGTTCATCCCGGGGGAAGAGCACGCGGAAGACGGTGCGGCCGGGGCTGCTGTCCACGTCCACCGTGCCGCCGTGGGCGGCCACCACGGCACGGACGATCGCCAGGCCGAGGCCGCTTCCTCCGGAGGCCCGGGAGCGGGCCCTGTCCGCCCGGACGAACCGTTCGAAGATCTCCCCCTGGACCTCCGGCGGTATCCCAGGGCCGTCGTCCGCCACGGTCAGCTCGACCCCGCCGGGCCCCGGCTCCCTGACGGCGACGGTCACCGTGGTGCCGGGCGGGGTGTGGGCGACGGCGTTGCCGAGCAGGTTGACGACGACCTGGTAGACCCGGTCGGCGTCACCGGCCATGGTCACCGGCTCCTCCGGAAGCTCCAGCCGCCACCGGTGCCCCGGAGCCGAGACCCGCGCGTCACCGGTCGCGTCGATCACCAGCCGCGTCAGATCGGTCTCCTCGCGGGCCAGCGGCCGGCCGGCGTCGAGCCGGGTCAGCAGCAGCAGGTCGTCGACCAGCTTGCCCATCCGGGCGGACTCCGCCTCGATCCGCCCCAGGGCGTGCCGTACGTCGGCGGAGGTCTCGCCGGGATCCCGGCGGGCCAGCTCGACGTGGGCCCGGACGGTCGCGAGAGGCGTGCGCAGCTCGTGGCCGGCGTCGGCGGCGAAGGTCCGCATCCGCTGCTCGCTGGCGTGGCGGCTGGCCAGCGCGTCCCCCACGTGGCCGAGCATCCGGTTGAACGCCTCCCCCACCTGGCCGACCTCGCTGCGCGGGTCCTCGTCCGGCACCCTGTCGGGCAGCGCGACCTCGCCGTCCGCGAGCGGGAGCCGCGCCACCCGCCTGGCCGTCGCCGCCACCCGCTCCAGCGGACGCAGCGACAGCCGTACCCACACCGTGCCGGCGATCCCGGTGACCACCATGACGACGGCGAACACCGCCACCTCGGCGAGCTGCAGACGCCGCACGGTCGAACGGATGCCCTGCAGCGGGAGCCCGGTGAGCAGCACGTCGCCGTCCCGGCCGGCGATGGCCATGATCCGGTACGGGCCGAGCGACGGCAGCACCAGGGTGTAACCACGCCTGTCCTGGGGGACGGCGGCCACGAGCGCCACGTCGCGATCCGGCGGCCGGACGCCCGCGCCGGCGGAGCCCACGACCGCCGACTGCATGACCTCGCCGGCCACGAGCCGCACGCCCAGCGTCCCCGGGGCCTGCCCCCGGCTGTCGCCGTACTCCTCGTTCTCGTCCCCGTCCTTGTGGTGCTCCAGGCTCTCGGCGAACCTTCCCACGGACATGGACAGCTGCTGGTCCAGCCCGTCGACCAGGAACCGTTCCAGCATCAGGGAGCACGCCACGCCGACGGCTGCGCAGGCCAGCGCGAGAAGCACGAGCATGCCCGCGACGAGCCGGGCTCGCAGCGTGCGGGGCCTCACGGCTTGAGGACGTATCCCACGCCCCGCACGGTGTGGATCAGCGGCGTCCGGCCCGCGTCGATCTTCTTGCGGAGGTAGCTGATGTACAGCTCGACCACATGCGCCTGGCCGCCGAAGTCGTAGGACCAGACCCGGTCGAGGATGCGGGCCTTGCTCAGCACGCGGCGCGGGTTGCGCATGAGGAAACGCAGCAGCTCGAACTCGGTCGGCGTGAGCTCCACCAGGTCGCCGTCGCGAGTCACCTCCCGGGCGTCCTCGTCCATCACGAGGTCGCCCACGACCAGCCGGTTACCCTCCACCGTCCGCGCGGCGCCGGCGCGGCGCAACAGCCCCCGCAGCCGGGCGAGGACCTCCTCCAGGCTGAACGGCTTGGTCACGTAGTCGTCCCCGCCCGCCGTTATCCCGGCCACCCGATCCTCCACGGCGTCCCGCGCGGTGAGGAACAGCACGCAGACCTGGGGAGACTCGGCGCGCAGGCGGCGCAGCACCTCGATGCCGCCGATGTCGGGCAGCATCATGTCGAGCAGCACGGCGTCGGGACGGAACTCGCGGGCGGCGCTCACCGCCTCCGCGCCGTCGGCGGCGGTGCGGACCTCCCAGCCCTCGTAGCGGAGCACCGCGCCGAGGACCTCGAGGAGGTCGGGCTCGTCGTCGACCACGAGGACCCGGACGGGAGTCCCGTCCGGGCGCAGCAGGTCGGGGGGATCGTCGGCCGTTGTGCGCATGATGATGCCAGCGTCCTCCCCGCATGGGTGTCGGTACCTCTGAGCCGCCTCTGAGAATCCTATGAATCGTTGGCCGGTGCCCGATTCATAGGGAAACGAGAGGTTCGGCTGGCACGGTGATGCTCAGATCGATGAGAGGGGACATCCGTGAGCACCACCTTGGCCGGGTCGCCGACCACCGGAGCGCACCGGGCCGTCCGGCCCGCGAGTGGCGGGGCGCGTCCGGAAGCGGTCCTGACGGTCGTCGCGGCGGGGGTCGTCGGCGTCGTCGCCCTGTGGTGGGTGAACACCCCCGGCGTGTCGGGTCTGGACGGCTGGCTGACCGGCGCCGGCCGGATCAGCGGGCTGCTGGCCGGATACGCCATCGCCGTACTGCTGGCCCTGATGGCCCGGATCCCCGCGCTGGAGCGCGGAGTGGGATCGGACCGGCTGGCCCGCTGGCACTCCATGGGCGGCCGCTACGTGGTCGGCCTGTCGGTCGCGCACGCGCTCCTGATCATCTGGGGGTACGCGGTGACCGAGCGCACCGACGTGGTGAGCGAGACCGTCACCCTGAACCTGTCCTACCCGGACGTGCTCAAGGCGACGGTCGCGCTGCCGCTCCTCGTGGGCGTCGGCGTGATCTCCGCACGTGCCGTCCGGCCCCGGCTGCGCTACGAGACATGGTTCCATCTGCACTTCTACACCTACCTGGCGACCTGGCTGGCGTTCGGGCACCAGCTCGCCACCGGGAACGAGTTCGTGGCGGCCCCGGCCGCCCGGACCGCGTGGTACGCCCTCTACCTCACCGTCGCCGCGGCGGTCGTCTGGTACCGGTTCGTCACGCCGGTACGGCAGGCCGTACGGCACCGGCTCCGCGTCAGCAGGGTCGTCGCGGAGGCGCCGGGCGTGGTGTCGCTGCACCTGTCGGGGCGGCGGCTGGAGCGGCTGCGGGCCGAGCCCGGCCAGTTCTTCCGGTGGCGGTTCCTCACCCGGGACCTGTGGTGGTCCCCCAATCCGTACTCCCTGTCGGCCGCGCCCGGGCCCGGTGAGCTGCGGATCACGGTCAAGGACCTGGGCGACCAGAGCCGCTCGCTCGCCCGGCTGCGCCCCGGCACCCGCGTCCTCGCCGAGGGACCGTACGGCGCCCTGACCCCGGCGCGCCGCCGGGGACGGCGGGTGCTGCTCATCGCGGGCGGGATCGGGATCACCCCGCTGCGCGCGCTGTTCGAGGGGATCCCGGCGGCGCCCGGAGAGCTGACATTGCTCTACCGGACCCGGACCACCGACGACCTGGTGTTCCGGGACGAGCTCGAGTCGATCTCCGCGACCCGGGGCGCCGCGCTGCACTACTGCGTCGGCCCGCGCAGCCTGGTCGGCGACCCCTTCACCCCTCGAACGCTCACGCAACTGGTCCCGGACCTGCGCGAACATGACGTCTACGTCTGCGGACCGGAGGAGATGACGGCGGGCGTCATGGCGGCCCTCCGGGCGGCCGGGGTGGCCCGCCGCCGCGTCCACCGCGAATCGTTCGAGTTCTGATCGCTTGTCCTCGATCTTGTTCTGGCTATCGACATTGGAGGGGAACCGAATGCGCAGAGCTGTTCTGGCCGTGCTCGTGACCGCCGTCGGCCTGGTGCTGCTGCTGTCCTTCAAGCCCCATGAGATGACGGCCGCCGCCGAACGCCCGGCCGTGGTGGCGCAGGACGACGGTTCGGCGGGAGGGCCGGGAACCTCCTCGGACGACGGCGGCTCGCGAGGCTCGGGGGACGCTTCGAGTGACGACTCGAACTCCGGGTCCGGGTCTGACAGCTCGTCCGGCGGTTCATCCCGCGACTCGAAGAGCGGCCGCGCCTCCCTCGCCTCGGGCAGTTGGACGGGCGGCGGTGCCCAGGCGGGCGCCACGTCCGGGGAGAAGGTCGTGACCGGCGGCGTCGCCGACACCCGCTGGGGTCCGGTGCAGGTCCAGATCCTCCTGTCGGGCGGAAAGGTGACCGGCGTCTCGGTGCTGCAGGCACCCGACGGCAATTCACGGGACTTCGCCATCAACGACCAGGCTCTCCCGACCCTCGACGACGAGACGCTGTCGGCGCAGTCGGCCCAGATCGACGTGGTGTCCGGCGCCACGTACACCAGTGACGGGTACATCAGCTCCCTGCAGAACGCGCTCGACAAGGCCGGCGTGTGATGCGCCACATCGAGCATGTGATGGGCACCGTTGTCTCCTTCGACGTCCGAGGCCGCGAACCCGGCGACCCGGTCGCCGCCGAAGCCGTGGCCGAGGCGGTCTCCTGGCTCCATCGGGTGGACGGGACGTTCTCCACGTACCGGCCGGACAGCCCCGTCAGCCGTCTCGGCAGGGGGGAGATCTCGCTGGCGGAGTGCCCGCCGGAAGTGTCCGAGACCCTCGACCTGTGTGAGGAGATGGCCGCCCTGTCCAACGGCTACTTCACCGCCCGTCCAGGTGGCCGTCTCGACCCCTCCGGCATGGTGAAGGGCTGGGCGATCGAGCGTGCGTCGCGCATCCTTTCGGCCGCCGGGCTCGCCGACCACTGTGTGAACGGCGGCGGCGACGTGCAGACGGCGGGTTACCCCGCCCCCGGCCGTCCCTGGCGCGTCGGCATCGCCCACCCGTCGCGCCCCGGCATGCTCGCCGCCGTCGTCGCCGGTCCCAGTGGTTCGGCAGACGCGGCGCCCGCCGCCCCCGAACACCTGGCCGGCGCTGCCGTCGGTGTTCCCGGCGCCCTCCGCGCCGCCGGCGCTCCTGACGGTGCTCTCCCCGGTGCTCTCCCCGGTGCTCTCCCCGGCGTTACCGGCGTCCTCCGCGCTGCCCTGGCCGTGGCCACCTCGGGCACGGCCGAACGTGGCACGCACATCCTCGACCCGCATACCGGCCGGCCGCCGACGGAGCTCGCTTCGATCACTCTCGTCGGCGCGGGCCTGACGATCGTTGACGCCTGCGCCACCGCGGCGTTCGCCATGGGGAACGCCGCTCGCGACTGGGTCGAGGGACTCGACGGCCTCGAAGCCTTCGCAGTGAGCGCCACGGGCGAGACGTGGCGTACCAGCGGCTTCCCGGCCGGATCAGCCGGCCCCACCTGACTTTCCACTAGGCAGCGACGTGCCGGCCTTCGCTGTGGATTGTCGGCTCGTGCCGTACCGGGAAATTCACAGAACTGGCTATAAAGCAAGACTTGTGGGCATCTTCGTGCAGCTTGGCGGCGGCGTCCACCATGTCGGGCGACGCCACGGTGACCATCGGCCGTAGCACCACTTCGGTGAAGTGGCCGCCGTCCCCCGTCTCGGCCATGGTGCCGACCGCGTTGTCGACGTACTTGGTGACAACGACGCCCGCCACGGAACACTTGTGCAGATACCACAGCATGTGACACTGCGAGAGCGAGCCGACCAGCAGCTGCTCGGAGTTCCAACGTGACGAGTCGCCGCGGAAGGCCGGGTCCGAGCTGGCCGCGATGGCCTGCGGCCCCTCGGCGGTCAGCTCGTGCTCGCGGCCGTAGTCGCGGTAGCCGCTGGTGCCGGTGCCCTTGTTGCCGGTCCAGGTCACGACGATCGGATAGGTGTGCTGGCGGGTCATGCTCACTCCTCCTCGCCGCGGGCGACGGTATGGGTGTCGAGTACGTGTGCGCGGGCCACCCGGGCGGCCTCCCCCGCCTGGCCGTGGACGATCGCGGCCACGAGCTCCTCGTGCTGGTCTGAGACATGCGCGGGCCGCGACGGCGGCACGAGCGAACGCAAGGTGGACACCTGGATCTGGTCCCAGATCCGCTCCAGCGCGTGCAGCGCGATCGAGTTGCCCCCCAGCTCCGCGATCAGCCGGTGGAACCGGCGGTTGAGCCGCACGGCGTCGGCGAATCGCCCCTCGGCGGTGGCGGTCGCCGTCTCGGCCGCCAGGTCACGGAGGGCGACGAGGTCGACGGGAGCGATGCGGCCCTCGCGTTGACGGGTGGCGGCCAGCTCGGCGGTGAGCGCCTCCAGCGCCCCCCGTACCTGATAGGCCTCCTCCAGGTCGCCTCGCTCCAGCGCCACGACCACCACGCCGCGCCCGGAAGGCCGCACGAGGCCGTCGGCGGCGAGCGCCCGCAACGCCTCCCGTACGGGGGTCCGGCTCATCTCCAGAGCGGCCGCGGCCTCCGTCTCGGTCAGCCGCGCCCCCGGCGGGTAGGTGCCGTCAAGGATCAGCTCCCGCAGCCGGCTCTGTGCCACAACGGTCTGCATGCGACCAAGGCTAGTGGTCTGCATGCATTGCATGCAATGTATACAACCCGATCGGCGCACGCAGCGCGGGGAGGTCTCCTCGACCTCTGTGATGGTGCCACCGGCGGCGGTGCGGAGCCCGATCGCAGCCGCGCCGAGGTTTCCCGCATTCCCCGGAGTCCACCAGGTCATTAGGAACGGTTCTTACCTGATTGATGTCTACCGTGATGACCATGACGAACGACAGCCCAAGACCACAAGGCCGACTTCGGCGGCTGACCGGCCGGGGCAGGGGGATGAAAACCGCCGCCCCCTTCCCCCAAGAACCGAAAGGAGTCCGTGATGCCGCCGGTACTTGAGCGGCGCCGACTGTCGCGAGCACTGCTGGCCCGCCAGATGCTGCTGGAGCGGGGCGACGCGACAGCCGAGGAGGTGATCGCCCGGCTGGCCGGAATGCAGGCGCAGGCTCCGTACGCGCCCTACTTCGGGCTCTGGACCAGGTTGCAGGGGTTCGGTACCGATGACCTGGCGGACGCGCTGACAGGACGTCGGGTGGTGCGGGTCGCGCTGATGCGCAGCACCGTCCACCTGGTCACGACGGCGGACTACCGTTCGTTGCGGACGTGGGTCCAGCCCGCGCTCGACCGGGAGCTGGACACCGCGTTCAACAAGGCCCTGGCCGGTCTGGACCGCGCAGCCGTGGTGGAGGCGGGCCGCGTCCTGCTCGGCGAGCGGCACCTCACCCCCAGAGAACTCGGACAGGCGCTGAACGAGCGGTGGCCCGACCGCGAGCCCCGCGCGCTCGCCACAGTGGTGCGGAACCTGGTGCCACTGGTTCAGGTGCCGCCACGGGCCGTCTGGGGCGCCGGCGGCGCCACTCGGTACGCGATGGCGGCGCTCTGGACGGGAACCGTGCCCGCACCGGTGCCGGACCCCGAAGGCATCGTGCTGCGCTACCTCGCCGCGTTCGGCCCGGCCTCGGTCAAGGACGTGCAGACGTGGGCGGGTCTGACCCGGCTGCACCCCGTCATGGAGCGGCTGCGGCCACGGCTGGCCGTCTTCCGCGACGAGCAAGGGGTGGAGCTGTTCGACCTGCCGGACGCGCCGCGCCCCGGCGCCGACACGCCCGCACCGGTTCGCTTTCTGCCCGAGTACGACAACCTGCTGGTCTCCCATGCCGACCGCACCCGCGTCATCTCGGACGAAGCTCGCCGACGCGTGACGACCCGCAACGGCATGCGCGCGACCTTCCTGGTGGACGGCCAGGTGAGAGGCGCGTGGAAACTCGACACGGACAGGGCGGCAGCGACTTTGGAGATCGACTCTTTCTGGCCGCTTTCGGCCGCCGAGCGCGCCGAGGTCGAGGCCGAAGGCGCCCGGCTTCTGGAGTTCGCCGCGCCCGAAACCACACACGACCTCCGCATGACCACGTGATACCGAAATAAAAATACATCAGACGGCATTGGCGATAATTGAATTATGCGGATAAATCCGGATTTAGGTGCTACTCCGAGACGGAGGGTTGCAGGTGTGCCGCGCTGCTAGCGTGCGATAGACGGAGACGGAAGGGGGCGGCAGTGCTGGTGGTTCACGGGGCGTGGGCCGAGGGCCGGTTGGCGCTCTGGGCGGAGGACGGCATCCCCGGCCCCGGCACGCGGACGTCACACGGCCGCACCCCGCCGCCGCCCAGCCCCGGCAGCGGCGCCACGACGAGCGGCCGGTCCGCACGGGCGACGGGCGGTCGACAGGGGGTACGCCTCCACCCGTATGCCGCCGACACGCGGCTGATCGCCGCGGAGTTGGCACTCTGGGGAGAAATTCCGGCGGCGATCGCCGACGCCGCCATAGCGGCAGAACTGGATATCTCACTGCCGAGTGGCGCGAAGAATCCGATTCCTTCAGCCGAGTCGGGAATCGCGGTGACTGTACGAACGCCGAGAATATCGGTCTGGCGCGTTCCGGCCCTGTTCATCGCGCCGCGAATGGCGCTCACCCTGCTCGACGTCATCGACGAGATCGCGCATCGGCCCGCGGCGGCGTACGAACCGGACGAGTCGTCGGCAGGTGCGGCGACGGCTCCCGCGTCGTCGCTGCGCTACCTGGCGGTCGTCGC
Organism: Microbispora sp. NPDC049125; assembly: GCF_040802045.1. NCBI lineage: Bacteria > Bacillati > Actinomycetota > Actinomycetes > Streptosporangiales > Streptosporangiaceae > Microbispora > Microbispora sp. NPDC049125. Next base: position 104,405 of record NZ_JBEZDW010000010.1, read on the forward strand.
CGCCTACGTCCGGGACCTCGTCCGCCGCGGCAGAGTGCTCCCCCAGCTTGTCCCCGAGGCGGGGGGCCACGCGGCCCGGTGGCGGCCTGTCCTCTCCGGGACGGACGCCGCCCGTTTCCGCGACCTCGCCACCGCGATGCCGCCCGTGTGCCGGGCGGGGGGTGCCCGAACGGAAAGTGCCCGAGCGGAAAGCGCCCGGGCTGGGCACGCCGGGGTCGGGGACGCCGGGATCCGGAGTGCCGCCATCGAGAGCGCCGCAGTTGCGGGCGGGGAGCGCGCCTCGGCGGACGTGCTGATGGACGTCGTGGCCGGCCTGGCTGACGCCGCTGTCCGCCAGGCGCTGCCCGAACGCCTCCTGGGCGGCCACCGCCCCGGGGCACGCAGTCCGCTGGCCGACCGCTGGATGGTGGCCCTGACCGCCGAGGACGCCGTCCTCCCCGGCGTGGCTCCCGAGCAGGCGGAAGAGCTCGCCGCCCCTCTCCGGGAGTGGCTCGCCCAGGCGCACCGGTCGGTGGGCCCGTTCCGGGTGTCCTTCCGCCTGACCGAGCCCCCCGCACCCGAGCCCCCCGCACCCGAGCGCCCCGCACCCGAGCGCCCCGCACCCGAGCCCCGTCACGAGTACGAGCCCGCGCGAAGCGGGCACGAGGACAGCGAAACGACCGAGGGCGGGGGGGATCTCTGGCGGGTGGAGTTCGCCGTCCAGTCGACGGACGACCCGAGCCTCTACCTGCCTGCGTCTGTCGTGTGGGCGGGCGAAACCGTCCCCGGGATGCCCGGCAGACCGGAGGAGACCCTGCTCGCCGGCCTCGGTCGCGCGGCCCGGCTGTACCCGAAGGTCGACGAGGCGCTGCGGGAGGCCAGGCCCGCGGGCGTCGAGCTGGACACCACGGGCGCCTTCCACTTCCTCCGTCACGCCGCTCCCCTCCTCCAGGCGGCGGGGTTCGGCGTCCAGCTTCCCGCCTGGGCCGGACGCGCCCGGCTCGGTCTCAAGCTCACCACCCGCTCCCGGAAGGCCGGCCCGGGCGCGGCGTCGGACCAGGGGTTCGGGCTGCAGCAGCTCGTCGACTTCCGCGTCGACCTGGCCGTCGGGGGCGAGACGGTCTCCGAGGAGGAGCTGGCCGAGCTGGCCCGGCTCAAGCTGCCGCTGGTCCAGGTGCGCGGCCGATGGGTCGAGCTGGACGAGCGGCAGCTCAAGGCGGCGCTCAGGGCCGTCGAGGGTCGCCGTTCCGGGCAGATGACGGCCGCCGAGGTCATCCGGGAGGTCGTGCACGGCGGCGACGGGGAGCTGCCGCTGGTGGAGGTGGACGCGGACGGCGCGCTCGGCGACCTGCTGTCCGGCGAGGCCGACCGGCGGCTCACCCCCGTCCGCACACCGGACGGCTTCCACGGCGTGCTGCGGCCGTACCAGGAACGCGGCCTGTCCTGGCTGGCGTTCCTGTCGCGGATCGGGCTGGGCGGGATCCTCGCCGACGACATGGGCCTCGGCAAGACGGCCCAGACGCTGTCCCTGCTGCTTGATGAGAGGTCGGGCGGCGACCGGCCGGCGCCGACGCTGCTGGTGTGCCCGATGTCCCTGCTGAGCAACTGGCAGAAGGAGGCGGCCAGGTTCGCGCCCGCGCTGGAGGTGTACCTGCACCACGGCGCCTCCCGGCTGCGCGGCGACGACCTCGCCGGGCGGACGCGGGAGGCCGACCTGGTTCTCACGACGTACGGCACGGCTCTGCGCGACCGGGAGGCGCTCGCGGCCCTCGACTGGGAGCGGGTCGTCTGCGACGAGGCGCAGGCCATCAAGAACAGCGCGGCGCGGCAGGCGCAGGCCGTGCGGTCGCTCCCCGCGCGGACCCGGCTCGCGCTGACCGGCACGCCGGTGGAGAACCACCTGGCCGAGCTGTGGTCGATCATGGAGTTCTGCAACCCGGGCCTGCTCGGACCGGCGAGGACGTTCCGCGACCGCTACCAGGAGCCGATCGAACGGCACGGCGACGAGGCGGCGACGGCCGCGCTCAAGCGGGCCACCGGGCCGTTCGTGCTCCGGCGGCTGAAGACCGACAAGACGATCATCTCCGATCTGCCCGACAAGCTGGAGATGAAGGTCTGGTGCACGCTCACCCCCGAGCAGGCGAGCCTCTACCAGGCCGTGGTGGAGGACATGCTGGGCCGGATCGCCGCCAGCGAGGGCATCGAGCGGCGGGGCAACGTGCTGGCCGCCATGGCCAAGCTCAAGCAGGTCTGCAACCACCCGGCCCACCTGCTGAAGGACGGCTCCCGCCTCGCCGGGCGCTCGGGCAAGCTGGCCCGCCTGGAGGAGCTCGCCGAGGAAATAGTCGACGAGGGCGACAAGGCCCTGGTCTTCACGCAGTACGCCGAGCTGGGCGCCATGCTCCAGCCGTACCTGGCGGCGCATCTGGATCGGCCGGTCCTGTGGCTCCACGGGGGGCTGCCGAAGGCGCGGCGTGACGCGCTGGTCGAGCGCTTCCAGGGCGACGACGAGCCGATGCTGTTCCTCCTGTCGCTCAAGGCCGCCGGCACCGGCCTGAACCTGACCGCGGCCAGCCATGTGATCCACGTGGACCGCTGGTGGAACCCGGCCGTGGAGGATCAGGCCACGGACCGGGCGTTCCGGATCGGGCAGACGAAGAACGTCCAGGTCAGAAAGTTCATCTGCGCCGGCACGCTGGAAGAGCGGATCGACGAGATGATCGAGCGCAAGAAGGCCCTCGCCGAGAGCGTCGTCGGCGCCGGCGAGGACTGGATCACCGACCTGTCCACCGCGGAGCTGCGTGAGCTGCTGCGCCTGTCGCCGGAGGCGGTGAGCTGATGCCACGCGGGCAGGACGGCTGGTTCGAGGCGGCCCGTCCGATCAGAGTCGAGGGCGGCATCAAGGCCCGTTCGAAGCGGGGCACCATCGGCGAGCGCTGGTGGTCGCGGCGGTTCATCGACACGCTGGAGCGGATCTGCGACCCCGGCAGGCTGAGCCGGGGGCGGGCCTACGCCCGGAAGGGGCAGGTCCTCGACCTCGACGTGGGGCCGGGGCGGGTGGCCGCCCGGGTGCAGGGGTCGCGGCCCGCGCCGTACCGGGCGGTGGTGGAGATCGGCGCCTACGGCGCGGATGAGTGGGAACGCCTGACGGAGGCGCTGGCGGCGCGGGCGCTGTACCGCGCCAAGCTGCTCGCGGGCGAGATGCCGCCGGAGATCGAGGAGGTCTTCGGCGAGTGCGGCCTGCCGCTCTTCCCCGGCGAGCGGGGCCTGGAGATGCGCTGCTCGTGCCCCGACTGGGGGCTTCCCTGCAAGCACTTGTCCGCCGTGCTGTACGTGCTGGCCGAACGGTTCGACGACGATCCGTTCCTGGTGCTGGCCTGGCGGGGGATGACCAGGGACACGCTGCTCGCCCGCCTGCGGGCCGAGGGACCCCTCACCTCCGGCGGCGGTGGTGAGACCGGCGTCGAGGTGGTGGACATGCCGTTCACGGAGCGCCTCGACTCCTTCTACGACCCGGGGGCCTCACTGGCACGACTCCGGGAGCCGGCGTCAGGGGTTCCCGTCCCGCCGGACCTGCTGCTGCGTACGCTCGATCCCCCGCCGGTGAAGGCGCGGCACATCCCGCTGCTCGACCTCCTCAGGCCCGCCTACCGGCGGCTCGCGGAGGCCGCCGCCCCGGAAACCGAGACGGAGCCCACCCCGGAGACCTAGGCACAGCCGATCAGGCTGTTCTCAGCGGCACGCCGTCGTGGTGGGCACCGACGACCACGCCAACCAGGACGGCGGGCTCGTCGAGGTCGTTGCGGCAGCTGTGCGGCACGCCGTTCACGACGCCCATCAGCTCGGCGAACACAGCGCGCAATGCTTCCCCTTGGGCGGGAGACCACGGCGCGGTGCTCCCGCCCAAGGGGGACGACTCACAGCCCGGCCCCTCCCGTCGCGTCGACGACCCGGCCGGTCACCCAGCGCGCGTCGTCGGAGGCGAGGAAGGCCACGATGTCGGCCACATCTTCCGGCTGCCCGACCCGGCCGAGGGCGGCCAGGGATGCCGCATGCGCCTCGGCCTGCGGATTGCCTCGCAGCCAGGCCGCGTTGACATCCGTATCGACGATCCCGGGGGCCACGGAGTTGGCCGTGATGCCCCGTGGACCCAGCTCCTTGGCCAGGTTGAGAGTGAAGGTGTCCAGGGCGCCCTTGGTGGCGCCGTAGGCGATGATCTCCGGCATGGCCAGGCGGGCCGCACCACTGGAGATGTTGATGATCCGGCCTCCGTCACGCAGACGCGACAGCCCCTGCTGCACGATGAAGAACGGCGCGCGCACGTTCACTGCGAAGACCTCGTCGAAGCCGTCCTCGGTCAACGAGGCCAGCGCCGCGCTGCGTCCTATGCCGGCGTTGTTGACGATGATGTCGAGCTTCCCCTCGGGCGCATGATCCTTGCCTGCGGCGTCGAAGGCAGCCCACAGGCGAGCCGCGTCGCCGTGCCGCCCCAGCTCCGCGTGTAGTGCGAAGGCCCGCCCTCCGTTCTTCCGGATACGTTCGACGGTCTCGCTCGCCGCCGTCTCATCGCGGGCGTAGGCGACGCCGACGGCGGCGCCGTCCCGGGCGAGCCGTTCCGCGACAGCCCGGCCGATGCCCCGGCTGCCGCCGGTGACCAGTGCGACCTTGCCCTCAAGTGCTGCTGCCATGGCAGTTGTCCGCCTCCATTTCTTGAGCGATGACTCAAGAATGAATGTAGCACGGGTTATTGAGCGACCGCTCTAAAATGAAGGCATGAGTGGACCAGGCGCGAAGCGAGGACGGCCGCCGGCCTTCGACCGCACGACGGCCCTGGCAGCGGCCACCCGGCTGTTCTGGGAGCACGGCTACGAGGCCACCTCCATCGGCGAGCTGACCCGGGCGATGGGCATCAAACCCGGCAGCCTGTATGCGGCGTTCGGGGACAAGAAGTCCCTGTTCAAAGAGGTCGTCCACACCTACGGACGCTCTCCCGCCGGTGCATTCGTCGGTGCCGCCCTGGAGGAGGAACCCACAGCTCGCGGCGCGTTCCGCCGCATCCTGCGCGAGGCGGCGGCCGTCTACCCCGACCCGTCCCACCCGGCCGGCTGTCTGACTATCAGCGCCGCCACCAACGTCACCGTCCAGGACGCCGAGGTCGCGGCGTTCCTGCGCGACCTGCGCAACGCGAACCTGGCCGCCTTCGAAGCACGTCTGAAGACCGCGCAGCAGCAAGGCGAACTGTCCGCCGCGGCCAACCCCGGCGCCCTGGCCTCGTACTTCGCCGCAGTCATCCAGGGCATGTCACAGCGCGCCCGCGATGGCGCCACGACCACAGAGCTCACGGAAACCGCGGAACTGGCACTGGCCGCCTGGCCTTGATGGGGCAGCTCAGGTCACTGGTCCACGAACTCCTGGGGGACCATCACCCTGACCCCGTTCGGGATCGTCTTGATCACCAGGGGCGTGCGCAGCCGCACCTCACCGTCGATGTCGGCCGCCATGGGAGGGTCGGTCTCCAGCAGCATCTCCTGCGCGGTCACGAACGGCCCGCCGGCCAGGCTGCGCCATCGCCCGGTGGTGGCCCTGACGAGGGTCTCCCCGAGAAGCCTGAGCCGCTTGCCCGAGCCGAGCTGGTAGGCGACAAGCCGGCGGTTGTCGATGCTGACGTCCCTGGCGATCTGCCAGCCGCCGTGGAAGCGGCCGTTGGCGATGTTGAGCTGGTGGGTGAGCAGCTCGTGGCGTTTCCCCTCCACCGTGATGTAGGCCCGGAACGGCCGGTGCCTGGGCAGGATCGTCATCGCGGTCAGCGGGTAGGCCGCCCGGCCGAGTGCCCGCTTCACCCAGGGCCGTACCGTCCCGGCGACCTCGACCGACACCCCGAAGCTCGCCAGGTTGGCGAACGGGCGGTCGCCGCACATCCCGAGGTCGATGTCGGCCACCTTGCCCTCCGCGAGCACCCGGACGGCGCCGGCGAGGTCGAGCGGCAGGCCAAGGCTGCGGGCGAAGTTGTTCGTGGTGCCGAGCGGCAGCACGCCGAGCGCGACGTCGAGCCCGGCGACGTGCCTGATCGAGCTGCTCAGGGTGCCGTCGCCGCCGCCGACGATCAACAGGTCCGGCTTCTCCGCCAGCGCCCGGTCCACCAGGTCGCGCAGCTTGGCCGGGTCGGTCACCGGGTGGACGCCGGTGAACCGGAAGCCCTGGGCGTCGAGCAGCCGGAGCACCTCCGGGTAGAGGCGCCGGCCCCGCCGGGATTTGGTGTTCACCACCAGGGCCGCTCTCCGATGCTCGTGGACAGCCGCCGTATGATCCGCCTTGCTCCGCACGGATCACATGCTAGGCGGGGCCGGGCGGTTCCGCGCATCGACGCCTTTCGCCCACAGCGCCCGCCGTCCCGCCGCCACCCCGCCGCCACCCCGCCGCCGTCCCGCCGCGCAGCCCTGAGCGGCCCCGGCAGCACGCCAAAGACCACCGGAACGTCCATCGTCACGCGGGTCGATCCTGGAACACCCCTGGGACGGCCACGGAACGCGCGTGCCCGGCGGCCCGTGAGGGGCCGCCGGGCACGCATCCCGGTGGAACGGTGTGGTGTTACTTCTTCGGCGGCGTCACCTGGACGATCACGCCGAGGTTGCCGGGCAGCGGGCTGATCAGCTTCAGCACGGTGCCGAGCTGCTTGCCCTCGTCACCCGGGTTGCCGGTGCCGAGGACGGCGCCGCCGATGTCGGTGCCGTAGAGCTCCGTCGCCGGGCTGCCGTCGGCGTGGACAGCCCTGGTGCTGTACTGCTGGTTGTCCTTCGACGGGACGACCGTCGAGGCGTCACGCAGCCGGTAGAACAGGTTCCCGTCCCTGACCTCGATGCCGGGGTACCAGCCCTTGGCGTCGGTGAACGTGGTCACCGCGGGCTGCTTGGCGAACGAGGTGCAGTACTCCGTGAACGGCTCACCCTCCAGGCACTCCTTGAACGGGTAGGTGCCGGCGAAGTTGAAGGCCGCGTTGGACGACTGCGGGCGGGACGGCAGGTTCTTCAGCGTGGTCGGGTCCTTCGCCGCCGCCGTGCCCGTACGGCGCAGCGGGTCGAAGTGCGAGTCCACGATGAGGAGCTCACCCTTCGGCCCGACGGACGGCAGGTCGAAGGTGTCGCCCGCGACGTTGTTGTTGGTGCGTGAGGTGTCGCGGTACCAGACCAGCAGGCCGGGGGCGTTGTACTTGATCTTCTCGACCTTCCAGGCGCCGTCGCGCAGGTAGGTCGTGTCGTAGGCGTACTGCAGGCCCTTGTCGAACCCGTCGAAGTTACGCCACTCGGCGAGGTAGTACTGCGCGGCCTGCGACTGGCCGGGGTGGATGACCCATCCGGCGCCGCTCGTGTCGGTGAAGGTGCCGGTGGTGGCGGTCCAGCCGTTGGCCCCGCCCTCGACGTCGTCGCTCCAGACCGTCGTGGTGCCGCTGGTCACCGAGAAGTCGTCGTTGAACCACCCGCGCTCCACGCCGGCGGCGTCGGTGGCGTAGCGCAGCCGGACCTGGACGGACTTGCCGGCGAACGGCGTGAGGTCGGCGTACAGGTGCACCCAGCCGCCGCTCTCGCCGGTGAGGCCGTACTTGAGGCCTCCGTAGTCGTGCAGGCGGCCGTTGGGGTCCTCGTAGTCGTCGCCGGTGCTGGCGAGGGTGCCGTCCTCCTTGTAGATCTTCTGGTCGGTCCAGGTGGCGCCGCCGTCCGTGGAGACCTCGAAGAAGCCGTAGTCCCAGTCCGCCTCGATGCTCCAGTCGCTCCACCACTGGAACTTCGGCTGGGTCGCGGGCACGGCGACGGTACGGGTGAGGCGGGTGTCGGCCCAGTCCTGGTCGCTGTTCGACCACCACAGGTTGGAGCCGCTGTGCGGGGTGGACATCACGACGTGCTTGTCCGGCAGGTTGATGCGCAGGCCGTCCTCGGTGCCCTTGGGCGTGCGCGAGGTCTGGCCCACCGCGACGAGCTTGCTGGCGTCACCCGGGTTGACGATCTTCGGGTTGGCCCAGCCGAGGACCCACTTGTCCCACAGGCCCATGTGGGTCGGCAGCGACTGGAAGATCGGCCCGGAGTGCGAGCCGCTGGACATGAGGTCCCAGAAGTCCACGTCCGAGTCGCCGTTGCCGGAGGTGTCGTACAGGTCCGGCAGGCCGAGGTCGTGGCCGTACTCGTGGGCGAAGACGCCGACGCCGGCGTCCTCGGGCTGGAGGATGTAGTTCGAGATCTTCACGCTCGTGCCGGGGACGGTGTACCCGCCGGTCACGTCGCTGGAGTGGGCCCAGAGGGCGAACGTCCCCTCGTTGCCGCCGCCGCCCGACTTGTCCTCGCCGGCGTGGATCAGCACGAGGTGGTCGACGACGCCGTCCGGCTCGTCGAAGTTGCCGTCGCCGTCGGCGTCGGCGACGTCCTCCTTGTCGTAGTCCGCCCACGGGAACGACGGGTTGGCCGCCGCGAGGGCGTTGACCGCGTCGATCGGGAGCTGGGCGGCGCCGCTCGGGTTGTCGGGGTGGCCCGCCATCTCCTGCGGGTAGGTGCCGCACTTGCCGGCGCCGTACCACGCCTCGGAGTGCGGGACCTTGATCCACCCGACCGCTTCGCCGGTGACGGTGTAGGCGCCCTTCGACAGCTCCTCGTACATGTTCTTCATGGTGGAGCCGGAGATGTCGATGCCCTTCTTGCCGTCCCGGGGGTCGGTCAGGTCCGGGCGGACCCGGGTCGTGATCCCCTTGGAGGTGTAGAGCATGTTGTTGTAGTGGGCCGTGTTGAAGTCCGGCACCCACATCGAGTTGTTGTCCTTGCCGCCGCCTGCCGCGGTGGCGGGGTTCTCGATGTGGTTGTGCAGCGGGCCGTTCAGCTTGGTGCCGGCCGGCTCGGTCACGCAGTCGGTGACGTCGTCGATCGTCTTCGGGTGCGACCAGCCGGAGAAGTCGTCGTTCGCCTGGTCGTTGAACTCCACCAGCAGCGTGAGGAGCTTGGCCGTCTTGGTGGTCTTCGCCTTCTTGTAGATGAAATCGAAGGGGTTCTTCCCCGTCCTGAGGGCCTGCTTCTCGTGCTTGACCAGCACGCGGGCCGCGACGGGGTTGCCGCTGGCGAACTTATGGTCGATCGACTCGGCGAGGGCCGCGGTGCGCCTGGCCGCCTTCGAGGGAACCTTCTCCTCGATGGTCGAGGTGTCGCTCTGCACGCGCGGGGGCGCGAAGTTGATGTAGTGGTCCGAGGCGGACGGCTGGTAGCCGGCCGTCGGAGTGGCCGCGCCCGCAGCCGCAAGACCTGCTGCCGCCAGGCCCAGCGCGGGCACGATCGCGGTGAGGCGCCGCATTCTTCTGGACAACGAGGATCCCTTCCCGTCCGGGTTCACCGGACAACCCACATGCAGCGCGCGCCGGGATGAGCACGCACAGCCGGACTTTAGGCGACCGGGTAAAGGGAAGGTAAAGTGACGCCAATGATGGTTGTCAAAACGTGATCTGCACCTAAATGATCCAATAATCCGGTTACCCCCCGGACGGGTTCCGTGCCGTAAAGTCCAATCGTGAACAGCCCTCTCGTGACCGAACTACTCGCCACGCTGCCGGAGGGACGACTCCTTACCGACCCGGACGTCACGGAGTCGTACGCCAGGGACCGCACGTTCCTCGCGCCGGGCAAGCCGGTCGGCGTCGTCCTCGCCCGGTCGCGCGACGACGTGGTCGCCACGATGCGCGCGGCGACCGAGCACCGGGTGCCCGTGGTCCCGCGCGGGGCGGGCACCGGTCTCGCCGGCGGGGCCACCGCCACCGATGGCTGCCTGATCCTCTCCCTCGCCCAGATGACGGCGATCCGCGAGCTGTCCCCGCAAGACGAGATCGCCGTCGCGGAGCCGGGCGTCATCACCGCCGACCTGGACCGCGCGGCCCGCGAGCACGGGCTGATGTACGCGCCCGACCCGTCGTCGTACGAGATCTCGACGATCGGCGGCAACCTGGCGACCAACGCGGGCGGGCTGCGCTGTGTGAAGTACGGCGTGACCCGCGACTCGGCGCTCGGGCTGGAGGTCGTGCTGGCCGACGGGCGGGTGCTGGACACCGGCAGGCGGACGATGAAGGGCGTGACCGGCTACGACCTCACCGGCCTGTTCGTCGGCTCGGAGGGGACGCTCGGGATCATCACGGCCGCCACGCTCCGCCTGCGCCGGGCGCCCAGCGAGGTCGCCACGGTCGCCGCGGAGTTCTCCTCCCTGGTCGACGCCGCGGCCGCCGTGTCCGCGATCATCGCGGCCGGCTGCCAGCCGTCGCTGCTGGAGCTGATGGACCGCACGACGCTGCAGGCCATCGACGAGTGGAAGAACATCGGGCTGGAGCCGGGCACCCGGGCGATGCTCATCGCGCAGTCGGAGGGCTCGCCGGACGCCATGGCCGCCCTGTGCGGCGCGGCCTCGTTCGTCGCGGTGTCGTCGACGCCGGAGGAGGCGGCCGAGCTGATCGGCGTCCGGCGGCTGGCCTACCAGGCCAAGGAGCGGCTCGGGCAGTGCCTGGTGGAGGACGTCTGCGTGCCCAGATCCGCGCTGCCCCGCATGATCGCCACCATCGAGGAGGTGGCGGCGCGGCACGGGGTGATGATCGCGACCGTCGCCCACGCGGGGGACGGCAACCTGCACCCGGTGTTCATCTTCGAGCGCGGCCTCGCGGAGCCGCCGCCGGCGGTCTGGGCCGCCGCCGACGAGGTGTTCCGGGCGGCCCTGGCCCTCGGGGGGACGCTGACCGGCGAGCACGGCGTGGGCCTGCTCAAGAAGCGCTGGCTCGGCCTGGAGGCGGGGCCGTTGGCGACCGAGCTGCACCACGGCATCAAGCAGGTCTTCGACCCGCTGGGCATCCTCAATCCCGGCAAAGCCATCTGACCGGATCCGTTACGCCACGCCGGCGCTGCTAACGTCTCTCCCCTAATGTCGCGTTCTTTGGCACCGGGGTAAAAGTGGCGTTGCAGGCAGGCGATCCGGTCGCACTCGGCCCGTTCGAGCTGGTGGACCGGCTCGGCGAGGGGGGCCAGGGCGTGGTCTACCTCGGCCGGGGACCGGCGGGCGAGCAGGTGGCGGTGAAGCTGCTGCACACCCGGCTCGCCAGTGAGCCCGAGGCGAGGCAGCGGTTCCTCCGCGAGGTCGCGCTCGCGCGCCGGGTGGCGCGTTTCTGCACGGCCCCCGTCCTCCACGCCGACCTCGCCGGCAACCAGCCGTACATCGTCAGCGAGTACGTCCCCGGGCCGTCGCTGCGGCAGCTCGTGGAACGGGAGGGCCCGCGCCGGGGCGCCGCGCTGGAACGGCTCGCCATCAGCACGGCGACCGCCCTCGCCGCCATCCACCGGGCCGGGATCACGCACCGCGACTTCAAGCCGGCGAACGTGCTGATGGGCCCCGAGGGTCCCGTCGTCATCGACTTCGGGGTGGCCCGCGCGCTGGACTCGCCTCAGGCCACCGCCACGGGAGCGACCCTGGGCACCCCCGCCTACCTCGCGCCGGAGCTGCTGTCGGGGGGTGAGGCCACCGGGGCCGCCGACGTGTTCGCGTGGGGCGTCACGATGGTGTTCGCCGCGACGGGCAGGCCCGCCTTCGGGGCCGACACGATCCCCTCGGTGATCACCCGCATCCTGAACAGCGAGCCGGACCTCGGCACGCTGGCCCCGCCTCTCAGGGACTTCATCGCCGCGTGCCTGTCGAAGGACCCTGCCCTGCGTCCCACCGCCGAGGAGGTGGTCGGCCGGCTCACCGGCGGGCCGACAGTCCCGGTACAGGTACAGATGCAGGCGCCGCCGGCGCACCACCCCGGCCCGTCCCACAACGCCCCCGCGCCCGCTACATCGCAGCCCGCCACGTCACAGCCCGGCGCGCCCCGGTCCGGCAGACCACAGCCCGGCAGGGCCCGGCCCGGCGTACGGCGGCCGGGCCGGCGGCGGACCGCGATCCTCGCGGGGGTGGGGGCCGGGATCCTGGTGCCCGTCCTGGCGGTGACCGCCGTGTTCGCCGCGCGGCAGGCGGGCGACGGCGGGACATCGGCGGCCGCCGGGGCCGCCTCTCCGGCAATGCCCCCGGCCGGATCGGGCGGGCAACCGGAGGTCCTCCCCATCGGATCGGGCGGGGCGTCGCCGTCCCCCTCGGCGAACCGCCACCGTCCGGACGCCGTCCCCCCGACGGGCAGGGCATCGCAGCGGCCCGAGCCGAGCACGCGATCCGGCTCCACGCCTCCGGCGACGCCTCACGCGAGCCCGGCGGCCACCCGCACGCCGGCCCGCACGCCCACCCCCGCGCCGAGCCCCAAGCCGACGGCCACGCGTTCCCCTTCCCCCGCGCCCGTCCCGAACCCGTTCACGGCGGCGGGCGTGTGCGGGCCGGGCTTCGCCGTCGTCGGCTCGCACTCCTTCGGCGGCCGGGCGACGACGTACCTGCTCTACCAGGCCTCCACCGGGAAGAACTGCGTCGTCACGCTGTCGAGGTACAAGGTCCCGGGGAAGGTCAGGATGGGCGCGGTCCTGAAGGTCAAGGGCGGGGCGTCCGGCGCCGACTGGGGCAGGTACACCGCCTATGCGGGACCGCTCAGGCTCACCGCCAAGGGCACCTGCGTGATGTGGGGCGGCGGGTACGGCACGGCGACCTGGAGCAGCGCGTGGTCCCACTGCGGCTGACCCCCGGCCTCTTTGACGCGGGCGGCGCCGACCCCACAAGATCTACTCGTGCGGAACAGGGCCGGGTGAAGCGATGACGGTGCTCGTGAGCAGGCTGGACGTCTCGGGGCCCGAGTACGGCTCCCGCCGGGAGGCCATGCTGGCCAAGATCGCCGAGCTGGAGGCCGAGCAGGCCAGGGCCGTGGCCGGCGGCGGGCCGAAGTACGTCGAGCGGCACAGGGGCCGGGGCAAGCTCCTCGCCCGCGAGCGGATCGAGCTGCTGGTCGACCCCGACTCGCCGTTCCTGGAGCTGTCCCCGCTGGCCGCGTGGGGGACGGAGTTCCCCGTGGGCGCGAGCGTGGTGACCGGGATCGGCGTCATCGAGGGCGTCGAATGCGTCATCACGGCCAGCGACCCCACCGTGCGGGGCGGCGCGTCCAACCCCTGGACGCTGCGCAAGACCCTGCGGGCCGCCGAGATCGCGCTGCGCAACCGCATGCCGCTGATCAACCTGGTCGAGTCGGGCGGCGCGGACCTGGCCACGCAGAAGGAGATCTTCATCCCGGGCGGGCAGGTCTTCCGCGACCTGACCCGGCTGTCGGCCGCCGGCATCCCGACGATCGCGCTGGTCTTCGGCAACTCGACCGCGGGCGGGGCGTACGTGCCCGGCATGAGCGACCACGTGGTCATGGTCAGGGAGCGGGCCAAGGTGTTCCTCGGCGGGCCGCCCCTGGTGAAGATGGCCACCGGCGAGGAGTCCGACGACGAGTCGCTGGGCGGCGCGGAGATGCACGCCCGCGTCTCCGGCCTGGCCGACCACCTCGCCGCCGACGAGCACGACGCGCTGCGCATCGGCCGCCGGATCGTACGGAGGCTCAACTGGCGCAGGGCCGTCCCCTCTCCCGCTCCGGGCCCCGCGCCCCTGTACGACGCCGGCGAGCTGCTTGGCGTCGTCCCCGAGGACCTGAAGGTGCCGTTCGACCCCCGGGAGGTCATCGCCCGGGTGGTGGACGGCAGCGACTTCGACGAGTTCAAGCCGCTCTACGGGGCGAGCCTGGTCACCGGGTGGGCCGCCGTGCACGGCCACCCGATCGGCGTCCTCGCCAACGCGCGGGGCGTGCTGTTCGGCGAGGAGGCCCAGAAGGCCGCCCAGTTCATCCAGCTCGCGAACCAGTCGCGCACCCCGCTCGTCTTCCTGCAGAACACCACCGGCTACATGGTCGGCAAGGACTACGAGCAGGGCGGGATCATCAAGCACGGCGCCCTGATGATCAACGCGGTGTCCAACTCGACGGTCCCGCACATCACGATCGTCATGGGCGCCTCCTACGGCGCGGGCAACTACGGCATGTGCGGCCGGGCCTACGACCCCCGGTTCCTGTTCACCTGGCCCAGCGCCAAGTCGGCCGTCATGGGGCCCGCCCAGCTCGCCGGCGTAATGTCCATCGTCGGCCGGGCCGCCGCCCAGGCACGCGGGCAGGACTACGACGAAGCGGCCGACGCGGCCATGCGCCAGGCCGTCGAGGCGCAGGTCGAGGCCGAGTCTCTGGCGTTCTTCCTGTCCGGAAGGCTCTACGACGACGGGGTGATCGACCCCAGGGACACCCGTACCGTGCTCGGCCTGTGCCTTTCCGCCGCCGGCAACGCGCCGGCGCCCGAGCCCGCCGGCTACGGCGTCTTCCGGATGTGAGCCGCATGATCTCGACGTTGCTGGTGGCCAACCGCGGGGAGATCGCCCGGAGGGTGTTCCGCACGTGCCGGGAGCTCGGCATCGCGACCGTCGCGGTCTTCTCCGACGCCGACGCGGGCTCGCCGCACGTGGCCGAAGCCGACCACGCCGTACGGCTCGGCCCCCCGCTGGCGTACCTGGACCCGGAGCGGATCGTCGAGGCGGCCCGGCGGGCGGGGGCCGACGCGGTGCACCCCGGTTACGGCTTCCTGTCGGAGAACGCCGCGTTCGCCCGGGCGGTCCTGGACGCGGGGCTGACCTGGATCGGCCCCTCCCCCGAGGCGATCGCCGCGATGGGCTCCAAGATCGAGGCGAAGGCGCTGATGACGGAGGCGGGGGTGCCGGTCCTGCCGACCCACCCGGTCACCGCCGGGCTCCATCCCGTCACCGGCGAGCTCCCCCCGGTCGCCGACGAGTTGCCGCCCGAGCTGGACGGCCCGCTGCTGATCAAGGCCTCGGCCGGGGGCGGCGGACGCGGGATGCGGGTGGTCCGCGACCCGGCGGAGCTCGCCGAGGCCGCCGACTCCGCCCGGCGGGAGGCGCTGTCGGCCTTCGGCGACGGGACGCTGTTCGCCGAGCCGCTGCTGGAGGGCGCCCGCCACATCGAGGTGCAGATCCTCGCCGACACCCACGACACGGTGTGGACGCTGGGCGAGCGGGAGTGCTCCATCCAGCGCCGGCACCAGAAGGTGATCGAGGAGGCCCCGTCCCCCGCCGTCGGCCCGGAGCTGCGCCGGGAGCTGTGCGAGGCGGCCGTCAGGGCCGCGCGTGCCATCGGGTACGTGGGCGCGGGGACCGTCGAGTTCCTCCTCGCCGGGGACCGCTTCTACTTCCTGGAGATGAACACCCGCCTGCAGGTCGAGCACCCGGTCACCGAGTGCGTTTACGGCGTCGACCTGGTGCGGCTGCAGATCGAGGTCGCCGAGGGCGCGCGGCTCGCCGCGCTGCCGCCGAGCCCCGTCGGCCACGCGATCGAGGCCCGCCTGTACGCGGAGGACCGGGAGGGCCGGCCGCAGAGCGGAGTGGTGCACCTCTTCGAGGTGCCCGGCGTGGACGGCGAGTTCGGGCTCGGCTACCGGCTGCGGCTCGACTCCGGCGTGATCTCCGGGAGCGAGGTCGGCGTCCACTACGACCCCATGCTGGCCAAGGTGGTCTCGTACGGCCAGACCCGGGCGGAGGCGGCCAGGCGGCTGGCCGGCGCGCTCGCCCGGGCGCGGATCCACGGCCCGGCCACCAACAGGGATCAGCTCGTCGGCGTGCTGCGGCATCCGGAGTTCCTGTCCGGCGCGCTCGACACCGGCTTCCTCGACCGGCATCCGCAGACCGTGCCGCTCGCCGGCGAGCGGGCCGTACGGCTGTCGGCCCTGGCGGCGGCGCTCGCCGGAGCCGCCGCGAACCGGGCCGCCGCGCCGGTCCTCGCCGGGCTGCCCAGCGGCTGGCGCAACGTCCCGTCCCAGCCGCGGCGGGCCGCGTTCGGCACCGAGGACGGCGAACGGCTGGAGATCGCCTACCGGCACACCCGGGAGGGGCTGCGCGCCGAGGGCTTCGACGGCGTGACGCTGGTCGCGGACGCCCCCGGCCTCGTCGTGCTGGAGGAAGAGGGCCTGCGCCACGAGTTCACCGTCGCCGCCTACCCGGGAGGGGCCGTGCACGTGGACTCCCCGCTCGGCCCGGTCCGGCTCACGCCGGTCGACCCGCTGCCCGAGCCGGCCGAGGAGGTCGCTCCGGGCTCGTTGCTGGCCCCCATGCCGGGTACGGTCCTGCGTGTCGACGTCGGGCCGGGCGACACGGTGGCCGCCGGGCAGCCCGTCCTCGTGCTGGAGGCGATGAAGATGGAGCATCGGATCGTGGCCCCCGTCCCGGGCACGGTGTCCGCGCTGAACGCGGCGCCCGGGCTGCGGGTCGAGGCGGGAGTGGTGCTCGCCGTCATCGAGGAGCGGTGATGGCACCGCTCCCCGGAACCCCCGGAACCCCCGCCCCCGGACGGACTCCGGACAGCACCGCGTCACAGACCGCGCCAGGGGCCGCGGAGCCGCTCGTGCGCCGGGAGGCGTCCGGCGGCGTGGCCACGATCACGCTCGACTCGCCGCACAACCGGAACGCGCTGTCGGCGCGGCTGCTCGGCGAGCTCGACGCCGCGTTGACCTGGGCCCTGGCGGAGCGGGACGTACGGGTGATCGTGCTGACCGCGACCGGGCCGGTGTTCTGCTCGGGGGCGGACCTGAAGGAGCAGCGGAGCGGGCAGGCGCCGGTCACCGCGTCGTTCCCCGACATCATGAGCCTCATCTGGGAGAGCCCCAAGCCGGTGATCTGCCGGCTGAACGGCACGGCCCGCGCGGGCGGGCTCGGCCTGGTCGCCGCGTGCGACTTCGCCGTCGCCCCCGACACCGCGTCGTTCGCCTTCACCGAGGTGCGGCTGGGGGTGGTCCCGGCGATGATCTCGGTGACGTGCCTGCGGCGCCTCGATCCCCGGGCGGCCGCGGAGTACTTCCTGACCGGCGAGGTCTTCACCGCGCGGCGGGCCGTGGAGATCGGGCTGCTCACCCGGGCCGTGCCCGAGGAGGACCTGGACACGACCGTCGCCCACTACACCGGCATGCTGATGCGCGGCGGCCCGGAGGCGCTGGCGATCACCAAGCGGCTGGTCCGCGAGGTGCCGCTCATGCCGGTCGACGAGGGCTTCCGCACGATGGCGGAGCTGTCGGCCGAGCGGTTCACCTCGGCGGAGGGACAGGAGGGCATCCGCGCGTTCGCCGAGAAGCGGCCCGCCGCGTGGGTTCCCGCTCCGGCCCCGGAGGGCAGCGGTCCGGCTTCCGCGGACGCCGGTCCCGCCGGGCCGGACGGCGCGCGATGACGCTGCGTGTCGCCAACTGCGGCGGCTTCTACGGCGACCGGCTGTCGGCGGCGCGGGAGATGGTCGAGGGCGGCCCGATCGACGTGCTGACCGGTGATTGGCTCGCCGAGCTCACGATGATGATCCTGGCAGGCGCCCGGCTCAAGGGGCGCCCCGGTTATGCCACCACGTTCCTCGACCAGATGGAGCAGGTGCTCGGCACCTGCCTCGACCGCGGGATCAAGGTCGTGTCCAACGCGGGCGGCCTCGACCCGGAGGGCTGCGCGGAGGCGGTCACCGCCCTCGCCGCGCGTCTCGGGCTTCGCGCGACCGTCGCCCACGTGACCGGCGACGACCTCATGCCGTTGACCGGCCCGGTCGTGCACGCCGGCACCGGCGAGACGCTGACCGCCGCACCGCTCACCGCCAACGCCTACCTCGGCGGGCGGCCGATCGCCGCCGCGCTCGCCGAGGGGGCGGACGTCGTGGTCACCGGGCGCGTCACGGACGCCGCGCTGGTCACCGGGCCGGGCATGTGGCGGTACGGCTGGCGGCCGGAGGACCTCGACGCGCTGGCCGGGTCGGTGGTCGCCGGGCACGTCATCGAGTGCGGCTGCCAGGCGACCGGCGGCAACTTCGCGTTCTTCGAAGAGGTGCCGGACCTCGCCCACTGCGGCTTCCCGATCGCCGAGCTCCACGCGGACGGGTCGAGCGTCATCACCAAGCATCCCGGCACGGGCGGCCTCGTGTCCGTCGAGACGGTCACGGCCCAGCTCCTGTACGAGATCGACTCGCCGCGCTATCTCGGGCCTGACGTGACCGCCCGGTTCGACACGATCCGCCTGGAGCAGGAGGGCCCCGACCGGGTGCGGATATCCGGCGTGCGCGGGGAGTCCCCGCCGCCGGCGCTGAAGGTGGCGGTCAACCACCTCGGCGGCTACCGCAACACGATGACGCTCGTGCTCACCGGCCTGGACGTCGCGGCCAAGGCGAGGGTGGCGGAGGAGGCGATCTGGGCCAGGGTCCCCAAGGAGTCGTTCGAGCGGACCCACGTGGAGCTCGTCCCGCTCTCCCCCGGCGGCGCGTACGGCACGGCGGCCGGGAGCGACACGGGTGGCGGAGAAGGGACAGGGGCCGGCGACGGCACGGGCACGGCCCTGCTGCGGATCACTGTCATGGACGCCGACAGGCGGCGGGCCGGCCGCGCGTTCTCGTCGGCGGTCGTGGAGACCGGGCTCGCCTCCTACCCCGGATTCCACGGGCTGGCGCCGCCCGGTGACGCCTCCCCCTACGGCGTCTACTGGCCCTCGCTCGTCGACGCGGGAGCCGTACACCCCGCGGTGACGATCGAGGGCAGGCGGATCGAGGTGCCGCACGCCCCGCACGGCGGCGTCACCCTCCCCGGGCCGCGGCCGGACGTCCCCGCCTTCGAGGGCGACCTGGACGGCTGGGAGAGCGGCTCAAACGGCGGCCGGATGGCGCCGCTCGGCACGGTGGCGGGGGCCCGTTCGGGCGACAAGGGCGGCGACGCCAACCTCGGCGTCTGGGCGCGCACGCCGGGCCGGTACGCCTGGCTCGCCGCGTTCCTCACCGCCGATCGGCTGCGGGAGCTTCTCCCGGAGACCGGCGCCCTGCCGATCGAGCGGTACGAACTGCCCAACCTGCGCGCGCTCAACTTCGTGATCCGCGGGCTCCTCGGCCGGGGGGTGGCCGCCAGCCCCCTCCTCGACGCCCAGGCCAAGGCCCTCGGGGAGCGACTCCGGGCGATATCCGTCCCGATCCCCCCGTAACGCCCCTACAATTGCGCGCAATTGCCTCAATGGGGGAGAAGGACATGAGACTCCGGTTCCTCGGCTCCACCTCGGAGGCGGGCGCCTGCCCCTCTCTCTACGAGACCGACCGCGGCACGATCGTCGTCCAGGGCCTGGAGGTCGTCGACGGCGAGGCGCGGGCCGACCTGCTGCACGTGCTCGACGGCGAGACGGCCGTCGAAGTCCCCCGGGAGTTGCTCCTGGAAATCGCCCGGCGCGTGCTGGTTGATCACGATTAGGGACTTCCCTATGGCTTGATCCTCCGGCCCAGGTCTACTTTTGACCGCACCACGGCCGGGAGGTGTGAGTGAGCGGTTTCCAGCAGGCGCGCGTCGATCTGGGAGCCCGGCTGCGCCAGTTGCGGGAGGACGCCCACCTGTCCGGCAAGGACCTCGCCGAGCGGCTCCGCTGGCAGCCCTCGAAGGTCTCCCGCATCGAGAACGCCCGGCAGACCGCCACCGAGGACGACGTGGTGGCGTGGGGGCAGGCCGTGGAGGCCGACCCCGAGACGATGGAGACGCTGATCCAGTCGGCGGCCGCACTGGTGGACCGCCACGACTCCTGGCGGCAACGGCACAAGAGCGGGCTGAGCGGCCTGCAGGAGGACGTCAGGGAACTGGAGGCGAGCACCCGGCTGTTCCGGGTGTTCGAGCCCGGCGTGGTGATCGGCCTGCTGCAGACGGCGGAGTACTCCCGGCACATCTTCGCCAAGGTCCGCCGGCTCTACCAGACGACCGACGACGTCGACGCCGCCATCCGCGTGCGCATGCAGCGCCAGGAGATCCTCTACGACCAGGCGCGGCGTTTCCGGTTCGTCATGCCGGAGTCGGTCCTGCGCTACCGGCTGGCGCCCCCGGACGTGATGCGCGGCCAGCTCGACCGGCTCCTCGCGGTGACCACGCTGCCGAACGTGGAGTTCGGCATCCTGCCGTTCGAGGCCCCGCTCCCGGCGGCGTTGATGAACGCGTTCTGGATCTACAACGACTCCCTCGTGGGCGTGGCGACCAGGACGAGGGACCTGCTCCTGCGCGACCCGGAGGACATCGCCTTCTACGCCCAGGCGTTCGAGGAGTTCTGCGAGGTGGCGGCATTCCGGGACGCCGCGAGGACGCTGATCGTCCGCGCCCTCGACGACTACACATCACAATCGCCAGGCTGATCGGTGCAATTGCTTGAACATCGCCCGCGCGGCGTGCAATTCTTGGCTCCCTGAACGGGAGGTGACGGGCGTTGGTCGACACGGTAACCGGCATCCAGGAGTTCGCCTCCGCTGTGAGCGCTCACATGGACCTGTCGGTCCGGGTGCTCGGTGGCGCGCCCCCGCGGGTGCAGGTGCGCAACCGCTTCAGCGACACCCTGTGCGAGACGGTGACCTGTTCCGAGAGCGGGGCGTTCATCACGTCGTGGGGCTATCGGCTGGGCACGGTGGAGGGCGTCAAGGACGCCGCCGCCCGGCTGGCGTACCTGCTCGCCGCCCTCCCCGCCTAGGTCGCCCCCGCGCCAGGCCCTCGATCACCTGCCCAGGATCGTCTGCAGGTCCATGACGTGATCCTGCGTCTGCTGGAGCAGCGGGCGCAGCGCCTCGGCCACGTCGCTCAGGCCCAGCTCGCCCGCCTGCTCGACCCGCTCCCGGTAGCGCCGCAGCTGCTCCTGCTCCAGCTCCAGGTCGAGCTCCAGGGCCTGGGCGCTGCCGGTGGCCTCGGGAATCTCGGGCACCCGGACGCTGGGCACCCCGCCGAGGAAGTCGATCTGCTCGGCGAGCGTGCTGGCGTGGGTCAGCTCCTGCCCCAGGTGCTCCTTCAGCTCCGCGATGACCGACAGGTACTCCGCGCCCTTGATCGTGGCCGCGTGCTGGACGTACTGCACGATCGAGCGGTACTCGCTCTCCAGGTCCTCGTTGAGGAGCGCGATGAAGGCCTGCTTGTCCATATCCGATCACCCTTTCGTCACAGGAGGTTCGTGCCGGGAGGCTCCTCCTGTACCCGGCCGGCGGCCCGCCGAACGCGCCCGGCCGGTCTCGTGGACGGCGGTGCCGGCGTGCCGCGGGTACGGCCGTCCGCGTACCCGGCCGGGGTCCACCTTCACCCTGCGGCTCCCGCCTGACCTGGTGGCGCCGATATGAGGCCTGGCCACGTGGCACGCTCGTTCTCGCGTCCAGGGTCACGTCGGTGAGACGCTCCAATCACCCCGCCGGAAAGACGGCTCACGTCGTCGACGTCGCACACGTTGGCCTCTGACGGGGAACCGCGGGCAGGCAGCGACGTTTGCTGCGCTCAGCCCGCCATGTCTGTGCCCCGGCTTCGACCATGAAGGATGACAGTGACGCAGGCGAGTACCGGCCCCATGGCCGACGTTCGTGACATGTATCTGGCGCACACGATGATGCGCCGTGAATTCCGCCTCCTGCCCCAGCTGGTCCGGGATGTGGCTCCGGGAGACACCAGACGAGCCGCGGTCGTCTCGGACCACGCGGAGATGATCTGCCGCGTGCTGCACCTGCATCATGAGGGCGAGGACATCGTCCTGTGGCCGCTTCTGCTGGAACGGGGTGGCGCGGAGACGGCGGCCGTCGTTCCCACGATGGAGGAGCAGCATCACGGCATCGAGGCCGCGCTGAAGCGTGCGCAGGAGCTTCTGCCGACCTGGAAGGCCACGGCGCGAGGGGGTGAGGAGCTCGCTGCCGCTTTCGAGGTGCTGCTCGACGGCCTTCTCGAGCACATGGCTCTGGAGGAGAAGGAGATTCTCCCCATGGCCGAGAAGTACGTGACCTCAGCCGAATGGAGACGCTTGGGGGAGCACGCGCTGAACCACAGCCCGAAGAAGGCCCTGCCGCTCGGCGTGGGCATGGCGATGTACGAGGGCGACCACGAGGTCGTGAGGGAAGTGCTCACCCACGCGCCTCTCCCAGCCCGCCTGATCATGCCGGTACTGGCCCCACGTCTTTACGCGTCACACGCCAAGAAGGTGTACGGCACCCGCACTCCACCTCGCGTCGGGAAGTGACGACACCGTCCCACTCGGGAATCCACTTCGGGGCCGCCCGTCGGCCGGGGCCCCGTCATCACGAGAGCAGGCAATGCAAGAGGAAGCTTTTCAGGCGTTCGAGGACCACGTGATCCACGACATGCTTCGCGTCTGCGCGGAGATGCGCCCGCCTGTGGACATCTTCGTCGAGTGAGCTGAATCCGCCGCGGTCGCCGGTCCATTCTCATCGGTGGACCGGCTCGCGCTAGATGGCGTCCAAGCCCTGCGCGCGAAGGCGCGTGTTCCGATCCATCTTCCGGTACTGCGTCGGCGTGAGCCCGAAACGCTGCCGGAAGGCCCGGGAGAAATGGGCCGCGTCGGCGAACTGCCACCGCGCCGCCAGGTAGGTGATGGTGACCGAGGAGTCGTGGGTGGCCATCTCGATTCGCGCGTGGTCCAGCCTGCGCCGGCGCACGTAGGCCATCACGGATTCATCCGATTCCGCGAAGGCCCGGTGCAGGGTGCGCAGCGAGACGCCGAGGCCCTTGGCGATGCTTCTGGGGTCGAGGGAAGGATCCCGGAGATTGCGGTCGATGTACCGTTCGGCGCGGCTCCGCATGTGGCACGAACGCGCCTGTGACGAGAGCTCGGCGTCGAGGATCCCCCGGATGAGGTGAAGAGTGGAGTTCCGGGCTCTCTTCGCGGCCTTGGCGGTCAGTCTGCCGGCGGTGTCGCCGAGCGCGTCGAGCTGGGCGAGCAGCAGGCGGGCCTTCGGAGAGAACGAACTCACCGTCACGAAGGAGCTGAGCCGTTCGAAGGACACCCCGGACAGCGCCTGTCTGGGAAAGATCAGGATACGCGAGGTCGTCGCATCGCCCGTTGTATATCTCCAGTCGCCCCCGAAGTCACGAACGCAGATCGTTCCCGGGCCGATCACCACGTCGTTCCGGGCATCGGTGATGCGAACCGAGCCGGCGGTGACGTGACACACGAGCATGAGCTTCGCCCACCCGCTTTCGCGTGACCGCCAGGAGAAGTGCGCGCTGTGCGCACCGCTGACCCTGCTCACGACCAGCATGTCGTCGAGACTCTGCCAGGTCACCTCATCGTGGTAGTCCACCACCGCGGGCACGGAGATCTCCGGAGGGACCGCCGAGAGTCCCATCTGCGTGGATCCCTTTTGCCACAGGCGCTGAAGCAGTTTGTCGCGCAGTGGCATATCCCGCGGTATTGCGATATGCCAGGTAACCAATTCGGACAGCTTTCCTTTCCATCCCGGCCACTTGGTATCGCCGCACCAAGCCGGCCAAAATCCCCAGCCGGAAAGTCGGGCCGCGACGAAGCGACAGTAAGGCCCAGGAGAGGATGGCCTCGCTTGCGCTCCATCGATCCGAACGTCTCATTGACCTCTCCCCTCGCCCACGCGCAAGCCGGCTTCGCACCGTTCCCACCGGGACGCCGCACGCGCGGGCGATCTCCTGATAGGAGTTCACCTGCGTGAAATACCGCAAGATCGCCACCTCGCGTACGGTCGGGCTCAAGCTCATCAGGCCGGACCAGATCCAGTCGCGCGTCGCCTGACGCTCGATGACCTCGGCCGGATCGCCGGCACCGCCTGTCACGATCGACTCGTCCGGAAGACCGACGGGAACCGGCAGCCTGCTCCGGAGTCGCATACGGCATGTATTGCGCACGATCGCCTTGAGCCAGGATCCCGCCGCGGCGGGATCACGAAGATCCGCCAGCCGGGAGATGGCCGTGACGGCGGCGTCCTGGCAGGCGTCTTCGGCATCGGCGCCGTTGCCAAGGATGCCGTACGCCACGGCGTACATCGCTCCGCGATTCAGCTTGAGCAGGAGCCCGAGGCTTTGCGGATCGCCCTGCTGCGCCGCACGGACCAGATCGATCTGCGCACGCTCTCTCCGGTGAGGGTCCCAGGAGGGCTCTGACCTCGGCATACGGGTCGATGTATCGTTGCGAGGGGGTGGCTTATGGACATCCGGCAGATCGAGTTCTTCATCGCGGTAGCGGAGGAGCTCAGCTTCACCCGGGCCGCCGAGCTGATGTACGTCACCCAGTCGGGGCTGTCCTCCTCGATCCGCGGTCTGGAACGCGAGCTGAACGTCCGGCTTTTCGACCGCACGCCCCGGACCGTCGCGCTCACTCCGGCGGGTCATGCCCTCCTCCCCCGCGCCCGCCGCATGTTGCGCGACGCGCGGGCGGCCCTGAGGGAGCTCGCGGACGAGTCGGCGACAGGCAGCCTCTCGGTCGGCTCCGAGCAGTGCCTGGGCGACTTGGTCGATCTGTCCGAGCTGATCGCGACGTTGCACTCACACTTTCCCGGCGTCTCGATCCGGTACGAGCAGCTCGGGTGCCAGGAGCTCTTCGACCAGTTGCTCCGGGGCGAGTTGGAGGCGGCGTTCCTGGCCCGGCCCGGCGAGTTCGTCGCGCCGTCCAACGGCAGGAAGCTGGACTCGTTCGAGGTCGCCCGCGAGGACTTCGATCTCGTGCTGGCGACAGGGCACCCACTGAGCTCTCGTGACGAGATCACCTGGTCCGACCTCGAAGAGCACCTTTTCGTCGACTTCGACACGACGTGGACGGGGCGGCGGATCGTCGACTCCGCCTTCGCCAGGCGGCGCCTCGTGCGGCGGGTCGCCTTCACCGTCAACGACATGCACATGCTCATGGACCTGGTGCAGAAGGGCCTGGGTGTCGCGCTGGTCCCGGCTCCGCTCGCCGGCAAGCCGCAGGCAGAAGGCCTGGCGCGGCGGCCGTTCCCCGAACCGGACCTGCAGTGGGTCGTGCACTTCGTCACGACCGAGGACAGCGGCCCGCCGGCACGCCTGCTCGCCGAGATGGTGTTCACCGCCGAGACCCTGACCGCGACGCGACGCGATGTCGAGGCGAAGGCCGCGGAGCGTCCCTCCGGCCCCGCTGAGGTGACACGGACCGGCTCCGCCTAGGGAGGCGCCGAGCCGGCCGCGCCCTCCCCCCGGAGTACCGGTACCGCAAGGCATCGCTCCTTCCATCGTTCCGCGGACCACGTTAGGCGGAGCCCTTCGAGGGCGTCCAACACGAGTCACTCATGGCTGTCATGCGAAATCGGTGTGGCACGGCACGGACACACGGAACGGCTTTTGGATTTAAAAAACTGACACGCACATTCTTTTCCCGGGCGACGACATCGAACAGAGTTTTCAGGGTGTTGTGAGCGTATCGAGCGAGCAACTCTTCTGACTGTCATGGCAAGACATGCAGCGGCCATCCTGCGATCACGGGATGGCCGCTCGATTTGTGAGGGGGCACAATGGGCCGGCAACGTGTCCGGGCCGCGGCGAAGTGACCGCAGCCCATGGAACTGGCTGTTGATCCTTCCGGTCGTCGTCCCGCTGTTGACGTTCGTGTTCAACAAGAGCACCCCGCGGCTGGCCGGTCTCCCGTTCTTCTACTGGGTACAGTTCGCCTTCGTCATCCTCGGCGTCGGGTGCACGACGATCGTCCACCTGGCGACCCGTGACGCGCGCACCGGGTCGCACGCCGCGCCGAAGGAGGACTGAGCCGATGTCCGGACGGCACACCACCGAACTCGTCATATTCATCGTCCTGTTCGCGCTCGTGAGCGCGATGGGCTTCGTCGCCGCGCGCTGGCGGCGGCCCACCACCATGCGGTCCCTGGACGAGTGGGGCCTGGGCGGCCGCAGGTTCGGCTCGTGGGTCACCTGGTTCCTCGTCGGCGGCGACGTCTACACGGCCTACACGTTCGTGGCGGTGCCCGCGCTGGTCTTCGGGGCGGGCGCGGCCGGCTTCTACGCGGCGCCGTACACGATCGTGGTCTACCCGCTGGTGTTCCTCGTGCTGATCCGGCTGTGGTCGGTCTCGCACGTGCACGGGTTCGTCACCCCCGCCGACTTCGTCCGGGCCCGCTTCGGGTCCTCCACCCTCGCCCTGCTGGTCGCGATCACCGGCATTGTGGCGACCATGCCGTACATCGCCCTGCAACTCGTCGGTGTCCAGGCGACGCTGGAGGCGATGGGCGTCGAGGGCCACTGGCCGTTGATCATCGCGTTCGCGATCCTGGCGGCCTTCACCTACCAGTCAGGCCTGCGGGCGCCCGCCTTGATCGCGTTCGTCAAGTATGTGCTGATCTACGCCGTCATCCTCGTCGCGATCTTCTACATCCCGCATAAGCTCGGCGGCTGGAGTCACATCTTCGACTCCGCCCAGGCCAAGTTCGACAAGACCCCGCGCCGGCCGACGGCATCCTGCTGAACCACAACAACCAGCTCAACTACGCGATGCTCACGCTCGGTTCCGCGCTCGCGCTGTTCCTCTACCCCCACACCGTCACCGGCGCGCTGGCCGGCAAGAACCGCAATGTCATCACGCGGAACATGGCGGCCCCCCCTGCCTACACTCTCCTGCTCGGGCTGATCGCGCTGCTCGGCCTGATGGCCATTGCCGCCGGGATCACGCCCGTCACCGGCGGCAACGGCAAGCCGGACGGCAACACGATCGTGCCGCTGCTGTTCGACCACGTCTTCCCCGGCTGGTTCACCGGGATCGCCTACGCCGCGATCGGCATCGGCGCGCTGGTCCCCGCCGCGATCATGTCGATCGCCGCGGCGAACCTCTTCACCCGCAACGTGTACAAGGAGTACATCCGCCGGAACGCCACCGACTCCGAAGAGGCCACCGTGAGCAAGCTCGCCTCGCTGGTCGTCAAGGTCGGCGCGGTGCTGGCCATCCTGCTGCTGGACCCGCAGTTCTCCATCGACCTGCAACTCATCGGTGGCGTCGTCATCCTGCAGACGCTCCCCTCGGTCGGCCTCGGCCTCGTCACCCGATGGTTCCACCGCGGCGGCCTGATCGCGGGCTGGGTCGCCGGCATGGCTGCGGGCATGTGGATGCTCTACCGCATCCCCAACCCCGCCAACGGTCACCAGCACTTCGGCAGCTCGGCCTACCCCCTCGGCGACATCGGCCTCGACACCAAGATGACCGTATACACCGGCGTCATCGCCCTCGCGGTCAATCTCGTCGTCGGCGTCGTGGCGACCCTCGTGCTCAAGGCGGTCAAGGCCGCGGACGGCCTCGACGCCACCCGCGCCGAGGACTACGTCGCCGACGAGGGCGACCCGAAGATCGTCCGCGGCACCCGCGCGGTCGAGGAGCAGCTCGTGATATGAGCCACGCCGGCGACCCGGCGGACGCACGGCGGTGCTGATCCGGGCCGCTGAACGGCGCGGCAAGAGGGCCTTCCGGCCGATGTGGATGTGGCGATCCATCTCGAGCCGGAAGGCCCTGCGCGGAGCCGGCTCATCGCCGAAGATCCAGCGGTCTCGGGGCATCCTCACGCACCGGCACGAGAGCTACCCGGCGGTCATGAGAGTCCGGTCAGGACGGCCATGGCGGCGTTGTGGCCGGGGATGCCGCTGACGCCGCCGCCGCGCCGGGCCCCCGCGCCGCACAGCAGGATCCGTTCGTGCGCGGTCTCCACCCCCCACGGGCCTGGCCGCGAATCCTCGCGTGGTTCGGCGTACGGCCAGGACAGGTCGCGGTGGAAGATGTGCCCGCCCGGCAGGCCCGCCTCCCGCTCCAGGTCGAGCGGGGTCTTCGCCTCCAGGCACGGCTCGCCCGACGGGGCACGCAGCAGGCACTCCTCGATCGGCTCGGCCAGCACGGCGTCGATCGACGCGATCGTACGGCGGAGCGCCTCCCGCCGGGCCTGCGGCCCGGCGAGGGGGTCGCGGAAGAGGCGGGCGGGCATGTGCAGCCCGAAAAGGGTCATGGTGTGCGCGCCGGAGCCCCGCAGCGACGGGCCGAGGATCGACGGGTCGGTGAGCGAGTGGCAGTAGACCTCGGCGGGCGGGAGCTCGGGGACCCGTCCGGCGGCCGCCTGGGCGTAGGCCGCCGCGAGCTGGTCGCGGCCCTCGTTGATGTGGAACGTGCCGCTGAACGCCTCGGCCGCCGTCACCGCGGGGTCCTTGAGGCGGGGCAGCCGCGACAGCACCATGTTGATCTTGAGCTGGGCGCCCTCCGGCGTCTCGGGCTCCTCGCCGAGCAGCCGGGAGAGCACGGCCGGAGGCAGGTTGGCCAGCACCTTCCCGCCCGTCACCGTATGCTCCGGGCCGCCGCTCCCCAGATGCTCGGCGCCGCCGGTCAGCTCCGTGCCGCCGGTGAACGTGACCTCGCCGCCGACCGGATCGATGGCGACCACCTCGGCCCCGACGCGGATCTCCGCGCCGTGCCGGAGGGCGACCTCGGCGAGCTCCGCCGTGACCGCGCCCATCCCGCCGACGGGGACGTTCCAGTCGCCGGTGCCGTCGCCGACGACGTGGTAGAGGAAGCACCGGTTGGCGAGCAGATCGGTGGCCGGATCGGCGAACGTGCCGATCAGCGCGTCGGTGAGGACCACCCCGCGCACCGTGTCGTCGGCGAACCGCTCGTCGACCACCTGGCCGATGGGCCGTTCGAAGAGGTCGCGCCAGGCCTCGTCGTCGCCGATCGCGTCGCGCAGAGCCGTACGCTCCGGAAGGGGTTCGAGCAGGGTCGGCGCGACCCGCCGGGCCACGTGCGCCGTCATGCCGTAGAACCGCTCCCAGGCGTCGAGGTCGTGGCGCCCGCCCGTGACGGCGGCGAAGGAGGCCGCGGTGCGCTCCGCGTCGCCGCCGTCGACGAGCAGGCCGGTGCCACCCGCAGGCGTGTAGGAGGAGAAGCGGCGGCGGCGCAGCTCCAGGCGCAGCCCGAGGTCACGCACGATCTTCGCGGGAAGCAGGCTGACGAGGTAGGAGTAGCGCGACAGGCGGGCGTCCACTCCGGGGAACGGCCGGGCGGAGACGGCGAGGCCGCCGACGTGGCCCAGGCGTTCCAGCACCAGCACGCTGCGCCCGGCGCGCGCTAGGTACGCGGCGGCCACCAGACCGTTGTGACCGCCACCGGCGATGACGACGTCGTAGTGCGAGCGAGGCATGAGGGCTCCCGGGAGACTCGGCGGGGGGAACGGCGTCACGGCGTGCCCCATGGGCCCACCGCCTCGGGAGGGAGGTCAGAGACCGGTCTGCCAGTGGGGATCCGGCTGCGAACCCCCAACCACCACAAATGCCACCATGACCGGCACAATAGCCCGAAGCGGACACCTTCCGCCATGCCCGGAACAGGAGAGTCATGCACGTATCCGACGAGGTCGCCGAGGCGCTCGCCGCCGGCCGCCCGGTCGTCGCGCTGGAGTCCACCATCATCTCGCACGGGCTGCCGCAGCCGAGGAACCTGCGGGTCGCCCTGGAGCTGGAGGAGATCGTGCGGGAGGCCGGGGCGGTGCCCGCGACGATCGCCGTCCTGGACGGCGTCCCGCGCGCGGGCCTCGACAAGGCGGGGCTGGAGCGGATCGCGACCGAGCCGGGGCTGCGCAAGCTCGGGTTCCGGGATCTCGCCCCGGCCGCCGCTCTCGGGCTGAGCGGCGCGACCACTGTGTCGGCGACCTCGTTCCTCGCCGCCAGGGCGGGCATCCGCGTGTTCGCCACGGGCGGCCTCGGCGGCGTCCACCGGGGCTGGACGTCGGTCCAGGACGAGTCGGCCGACATCGACACGCTCAGCCGCACACGGATCACGGTCGTCTGCGCGGGCGTGAAGTCGATCCTCGACGTGCCCGCCACCCTCCAGCGCCTGGAGACCCGGCAGATCACGGTCGTCGGCTACCGGACCGACCGGTTCCCCGGCTTCTACCTCCACAGCTCCGGCGAGCCCGTCGACTGGCGGATCGAGACCCCCGGGGAGGCCGCCGGCATCATGCGGGCGCAGGACGCGCTGGGCGGGCTGGACGCCGCGCTGATCGTGGCCAACCCCGTCCCCGCCGATCTGCAGCTCGACCCGGCGCTGCACGACCGGGTGCTGGAGGAGGCGCTGAACGCCGCCCAGGAACGGGGCGTCACGGGGCAGGCCATCACGCCGTTCCTGCTGGAGCGCCTCGTGGACGGCACGGGCGGGGCGTCGCTCGAGGCCAACCTGGCCGCCGTACGGGGGAACGCCCGCCTGGCCGGGGCGATCGCGGCCTCCTGGGCACAGGGAGCCTAGACCGTGGCCGTGACAACGGCCGGGCTGCTGGTGATCGGTGACGTGGTCACCGACGTGGTGGCGCTGCACGACGGGCCTCCGGCCACCGGCACGGACACGCCCGCCGACATCACGCTGCGCGCGGGCGGCTCGGGGGCCAACACGGCCTCCTGGGCCGCCCGCCTCGGCGCCGACACCCGCTTCCTGGCCCGGGCGGGCTACGACACCGGGGAGTGGCACACGGCCGAGCTGGCCAGGTGCGGGGTGCGGCCACACGTCCGGGTGGACCCCGAGCGGCCCACCGCCGTCGTCATCGCCCTGGTCGACGCGACCGGCGAGCGCTCCATGCTCACCAACCGCGGCGCGGGCGGCCACATCGGGGTGGACGACTGGACGCCCTCGCTGCTTGACGGCGTGAGACACCTCCACGTCTCGGGATACGTCCTGTTCTCCGAGCCGGGCCTGGAGCTCGCCAGGCTCGCCATGCGGCAGGCCCGCGAGCGCGGGGCCACCGTCAGCGTCGACCCCGCCTCCGCCGGCTTCCTGCGCGGATTCGGGCCGGAGCGGTTCCTCGGCGAGACGGCGCCCGCCGGGATCGTGATCCCCAACCTGGAGGAGGCCCTGCTGCTCACCGGGGAGCGGGACGCCGAGGCGGCGGCGACCGCCCTCGGCGCGCGGTACGGCACGGCGGCGGTGAAGCTGGGAGCCGCGGGGGCGCTGCTGGCGCTCGGGAGCCGTATAGTCGCCAGGGCGGCCGCGCCCGCCACCGAAGTGATCGACTCGACGGGCGCGGGCGACGCGTTCGCGGCCGGATTCCTCACCGGAACGCTGGCCGGGCTGCCGCCGGAGGAGGCCCTCGTGAGAGGGTGCGAAGCCGGTGCCGCGGCGGTCGCCCAGGTCGGGGGCCGCCCGAGCGCTGGAACTTTACCCTATTGACACCAATTGCCGGTTTGCCGCGTAAGCTGCACCATTAGCAACATGCGTCACTCTCGGGAGGGTGCGGTCATACCGATGGACGCCGAGTCAACGATCTGCCTGAGCGACCTGGTCCCGGCCCTGCGGTGGAGCCGTCCTCAGCAGGTGGCCGAGATGCTGGCCGACCCCCGCCTGCCCGGCGGCTGGTGGGCGTCCGTCGCCCTCGGCCGGGCGATGGACGCGACGGGAGTGGACTGGCTGTGCGAACGGCTGGCCAGGCTCGCGATGGGGCGATGGGACCATCTCCCCCTGACCGACCTGCTTCCCGCACTCCAGGTGCACACCATGGACCCGGCCCTTCCCGGCTGGCCCGAGCCGGCCCGCTCCGCGGTCGCCCGGCTGGGCGGCTGGTACCGGCTGCGCCGCCTCACCCCGCTGGACCTGCAGTCCCCCGGCGTCCCCGACTCGTCCGAGGCGCTCCTGACCACCGTCTTCCGGGAGATCTTCACCCACCTCCAGGCGCAGGCCCCGCTTCAGGAGCGGAAGATCGCGGCGCCGGCCGTCCCCGTGACCGCGCCACCGGCCGCCCCGGGAGAGGCGCCACGGGGGCTGCCCACCGGATCGACCGGGTCGACCGGCCCCTTCACGGGACCGGCGGGGATCGTCGCGGCGCCTCCTAGGGGCGCCAACGGGCACCACCCGGCGGGCCCCGCCACCACAGGACCTCCCATCACAGGACCGGCCACCGGGCCCCTCCCCACACGGCCCAGCCGCGCCACCACGACCGGCCCCCTCCCCGTACGGCCCGCCGCCGCCGGCCCTCTTCCCGGAGGCGCCCTCACCCCGGGACCGTTCACCACAGTCGCCTTCACCACGGGACCCACCACCACGGGACCCGCGCCCGCCCAGGACCGTGTCCCCGCCGCCGCCCCGCTGCCGGCACCCGTTCCAGCGGCGGCACCCGCCCCGCCGGCCGCTCCGGCCGCCCCGCCGGCCGTGCCGTCGCCGAGCGAGCACCCCATGGTCTCCGTCGTCGACGGCCTGTTCCGGGGCTGGGACCCGATCACCAAGGCCGTCGCGGCCCAGCGCCTGTTCGCCGCCGAGCCGGTCGGCCTGCGCGCCCTCGCGCACGACCTGCAAGTCGACAGGGAGATCCTCTCCCAGGCGCAGCGGGCCGCCGAGGAGCGGGTCCTCGTGTGGCTCCGCTCCTCCGACTCCGCCCCCCTCACCGGCCACATGTTCGGCCTGACCGAGTGGCTCGGGGCGGCCGCGACCCAGGAGCAGCTGATCGCGGCCGATCCGTCCCATCCGGTCGAGGTCCCCGCGCTCGGCACGCCCCTGTGGCGGGTGCTCGTCACGCTGATGCCCGACCGCCGCCTTCAGGACGGCTGGCTCGTCGTGGGCGACCTCGCCGGCCTGCGGGAGAAGACGCGGCAGCTCCTCACGAGCAAGCCCGCCGACGCCGACGTGATCGAGCTGCTCGGCCGGCTCGGCATCCGCGCCCACTCCGCCAAGGCGTGGATCGACTCCATGCCCGAGATCTCCGGGCAGGACCAAGGCCAGCTGGCGGGCCGGCACATGCAGGAGGAGCTCGCCGAGGCCGCGGGCAAACCGGCGCCGCTCCCCCGCAGGACCCCCGGCGTCAACGGCCACCACCACCATCGGGGCGGCGTCCCCGTCCCGGTGCAGGCCAACAACGGCCCCGACGCGGCCACGGCTCTGGCGGCGCTCAGCGCGCTGAGCGCCGGCGTGCCCCGGCCGCACCTCGTCCCCGGCCCCCGTACGCCCTCCAGCCCCGCCTCCGACCCGCGCCGCTGGCAGCGGATCGACGTCACCAGCGGCCACCTGCGGGGCGACCCGGTCCCCGTCCCCGAGGGGTACGCCGCCCAGCTCGGCATGCGCCCGGGCACGCTCCTGTCGGTCACCGGGCCGGGGGACAACGCCGTGGTCCTGGTCTGGCGCGACCGGCAGCCGGTGTTCGACTCGCTGCAGCCGGTGCTCATGCGGCTGAACGCGCGCCCCGGCGACTCCGTCTACGTGACCGTGGACGGCTACCGCCTGGAGGCCCAGCTCACCTGACGTCCACGGCGGCACCCCGCGGCCCGTGCCGCGGCCGTTCAGGTGACGAGTTCGCCACCAGCGCAGGGCCGGGCCGTTCCGCCGGCCGGTGCGCGCCCCTAGCGTGGGGACGCGGCGATCCGGACGGCAAGGGGCTGATGAGCATGCGGCAGATCGAGGCGATCAGAGGCACGGCCGCGGGGGTGCCGTTCACGGCGCTGCCGCCGGCGGTCCCGGACGCGGTGCCGGCGCCGCTCGTGGTGACCTGGCACATGATGGACGCGCCGCGCACCGACGCCGCGTTCGCGGCGGCGCTGCCGCTGGCCCGCGTCCCGGCCTGGCGGGTGCACCTCGGCATGCCGTGGTGCGGGGACCGCGCGTGGGACGGCGGGCGCGATGAGGCGTTCGCCGATCCCATGATGCGGTACGTGCACCCGGTCGTCCGGCAGGCCGCAGAGGAGTTCCCGGCGGCCCTGTCCGAGCTGCGCGGGCGGTTCCCGGTGGACGGCGGCCCGATCGGGGTCGTCGGCGGCTCGCTGGGCGGAGCCGTCGCCCTGTCCGTCCTGGCCGGAGGCGACGTCCCGGTCGCCGCGGCCGCCCTGGTCAACGCGGCCGTCCGGGCGCGCTCGGTGGTCGCGGTCATCGAGGGAGCCGGCCGCGAGCCGTACGAGTGGGACGAGGAGTCGCGGGCGGCCGCCGACCGGCTCGACTTCGTGGCGCACGCCGGCCGGATCGCGGCCCGCGCGCCGCGGCCGCCCGTGCTGGTCGTCAACGGCGAACTGGACTTCCCCGGCTTCCGCACGGACGCGGGCGAGCTGGCCGAGGCGCTGCGCGTACGGTACGACCAGCCGGACCACGTGCGGCAGATGACGGTTCCCGGCCTGGCGCATCCACTGGCCGAGCAGCCAGGCGTGGAGCCCGCGCCTCAGCTTCCGGCGGCCGCGGCGGTGGACCGGGCGATCAGCGAATGGTTCCTCGCGCACCTCGTCTGACCGGCCGGCGGGCACCACCACGACGGTGCGGCGGTGGTGGCCGCTCCGCCCGCGTCGGGCCAAAAGAGCTCCACCGCCAGGCCAGGAGGCCTCCGCCCGCCGTCAGGCGCACCCGTGCCGCCGGAGGCGTCACGGGCCGGGCGGTGATCGTCTAGGAGCGGCGCGGATCGTAGTTCTGGAACTCGAACAAGCGGATGTCGCTCCGCGGCAGGAGGGGCACGCCGCTGCTGGAATCCAGCACCACCCGGCGGCCCAGGGGCTCGCGCAGGGTGACCCCGATCGTGTCTGTCTTCCCCATCGCGTTGCAGAACTCCACATCGTCCTGCCGGACGTCGACGTCCACGACCACCGCTTCGGATGTCTCGTAGGCGCGCGCGCCGTACGTCGTGTCGCAGGTGCCGTGCCGGTAGCTCAGCTGGAGCTCAGCCGGCGCGCGCACCTCGTAGGTGCTCACCTCCTGGGTCCCGCGATCCAGCGGGCGGGGCGGCCCGCCCATCGCGGCCGGGTCCACCGCGACCCGCCGGAACGGCTCCGGCACGCCCTTCACGGTGAAGTCCCATGTGGGCACCCGTACGTCCCCCCGGCTGCTGGGCACCGTGGCCTCTCCCCGGGTGACCGCGACCACGCGCAGCGGCCGGCAGCCCTTCGCCGGGCACTTCTCGTCGGCGAAGGACTTGGGCTTGCTGAGCCCGGCGTAGGCGGCTGCGGCCGCCAGGACCGGCACGCTCAGCGTGCTCCCATCGGCCCAGCGCAGCCCGGCCGGGGCAGGCGCCCCGGCCGGGAGCTCGGTCTCCAGCTTCCAGGCGCTGTTGATCGCGCTCCGCCCGACCCACCGGGGCACGCGCTCCCAACGGAGCTCCATGGTCAGGTTCCGCAGCGGGACGAACCCCTCGATCCATGGCTCGCGCTCGGGGGAGCTCTGCCAGTGCTCGGCGACCTCCCGGGCTCGGTCGGCGAACTCGTCAGCGGTGACCGGTGCTCGAGCGGTACCGCAGGCCGCCGCGAGCATGAGCAGCACCGCGGCCGGAAACAGTCGCATATCCGTCAGACGCGCCGGCGACCGGCGCGGTTCGCCTCCGTCAGCCCGATGACACGACGGCCTTGCCGACGATAACGATCATGAGGCAAGGCCTGCGCTGTGGTTCCCGCTCCTGATAGGCCGTCGTCGTACGGGCCGTGGTCCACTGTCTATGACAGGTTGAGGTCGTGGGCGATGGCGGGTGTCTTCGATCGGTTGATGCAGGCGATGATCGCTGAGACCTTGAGCCAGTACACGAGTTTTGGCACGGCACACGCCGACATGATCTTGCAACGGGTCGGTGCTCGTGGTGGCGGATGCTGTCGTGAGCACGTTCGGTCGATCAATCACTCCACAATTCGTTGGACGTCTGTCGGACATCTTGCGACCATCCGCACTGTGACAGATGAAGCCGATCGCCAGACGTCGTTCACCACCAGTTCGAAGCATGTGCGCTTTGTCGAGTTGTCGCGCACTGTGATGTCCGCTCTGCTCGATGGGGACCTGCCCGCGGCCAGCAACACGGCCGGGGTCGCTCTGACTGAGTACTTCGTGACAGACAGAGCGCGGTGGCTGTGGCGGATTCGGATCGACCAGATGGCCGCCGATCCCCGCCACGCACAGTGGATAGTGCGGCAGGCGGTAACCGGGCCTGAAGGTGTCGTCATCGGTCATGCCGGGTTTCACGGACCGCCCGATGAGGCGGGCATGGTAGAGATCGGCTACGCGGTTGCTCCCGACTTCCGTCGCCAGGGGTATGGCCGAGCCATCCTGATCGAGTTGCTGCGTCGGGCCGCGGCCGAACCGGCGGTCGAGACCGTACGGGCGACCATCAGTCCCGACAATGTGGCGTCCCTGGCCACGATCGCCGGCTTCGGCTTCGTCGAGGTCGGCGAACACTGGGACGAAGAGGACGGTCTCGGACTCATCTTCGAAGTCCCCGCCAACCGCGGCCGCTAAGGCTGTACGGAGTTCGAGTCTTCGGGTGGGTCAACCGATCGAAGACACCCGCCATCGCCCACGACCTCGACCTGTCATAGACAGTGGACCACAGCCCGTACTCGGCAGGCAGATCCCGCCACGGGCCGCCCGCGCCACATCACCGCGTCGGACTGCTGCCGCAGGTCCGGGATCGGGCCCCGCGCACCCAGCAGGTGCGGCTCGATCAAGAACCATTCATCGCCCGTGAGCTCTCCACCCGCCATGACGACGGCCTGTCAGGAGCGGGAACCCCACAGCTCAGGCAATCCCTCTGATCTCAACTCCACGGCGGCATCCCAGCCCGCGGTCCACTCTCAGCAAGACATAGCCGTTAATACTTCACATACGTTGTTTCGGCCGGTCGGGTCGAAGCCCTGCGGGACTGCCTCGGTCGGCAACCTGGGACGTACGGGGAAGTCGACTTGAGGACAGAGCCCGACCCGGCCACTGGACAGACATAGACAATCTGATTACGCTTCTTTCATGCTCTGAGCCATCGGTCGTCCGACCGATCGGCGGGGCCGAGGTGAGGAACGAGCCATGCGCGCGATTGAATACGACCGGTTCGGCAGCTATGACGTACTGGAGTTGCGGGACAGGCCCCTGCCGGTGCCCACCGAGGGGCAGGTGCTCGTCAGGATGTCGGTGGCCGGGGTCAACCCACTGGACGAGACGGTGCGTTCGGGAAAGCTCGCGCCCGCCCTGCACAAGCCGCTGCCGATCCGGCCGGGTGGCTTCGGTGTGGGGCGGGTCGAGGAGCCCGGCGCCTCGGGACTGGCCGCAGGTGACCGTGTCGTGCTGAGCGGAGGACGGTACGGGGTGAGCACCGACGGTTCGTGGGCCGACTACATCGCGGTCGACGCGGCACATCTGGTGCGGATCCCGGACGGTGTCGACGACGAGACCGCCGCCGCGCTGACCACCGGCGCCGGTTACCTGACCGCTTACCTGGCGCTGAACGAGTTGGCGGGCTTCCGCGGCGGCCGGAGCGTACTGGCGCCGGGCGTCGGCGGTGCGGTCGGTCAGGGCGGCGTGGAGGTCGCCCGTGTCCTGGGCGCGTCGCAGGCCATCACCACGGCCACCACCACCGAGAAGGCGGAGCTGGGCCGGTCCGCAGGGTATAAGGTCATCGACCTCACGCACGAGTCGCTGCGTGAAGGGGTGGCGCGGCTGACCGACGGTAACGGCGTGGACGTCGTGCTGGACGGCGTCGGGGGATCGGTCACCGGGGAGGCACTCGGCTCGTTGGCCGTGGGCGGCACCCTCGTCAGCATCGGTTACTCGGCTGGAGTGCGTGCCGAGATCAACGTGACCGACCTGATATGGAAGAACGCCCACATCCACGGATTCAGGTTCGCCTTGTTCACCCCCGAGCAGGTCAACGCCGCCAACACGGCCCTGCTCGACCTGGTCTCGCAGGGTGAGCTTCACCCGAAGGTGGCGCAGGTTTTCCCACTGGAGAAGGCTTGCGAGGCGCAGCGCCTCCTGGCCGAGGGCGGCCCCTTCGGCCGCATCCTGCTCGCTCTGTGACCCAGCACGCCGCAACAGGGTGACACGGGGCGTATGTCACAGCGCCAAGGGAGGACCTGACGGGCACGTCGGCAGTGCGGACATGTCCGTTAGGATCCGCGGATGTCGTGTCCCTGGAGAAAGGACGACGCCATGACGTGGTCGGCCACGGAGCGCTACGCCTTGGAGCCTGCTCCCGGCGGTCTCGCGTTCGTCCAGGACCTGCTCAACACCTCGCCCGCTGGCAGGCCGCGCCATGCTGACTGGCTCGACGACCCCACCACCGCGCAGGCGTGGCTGAGCGAGGCGCTCGCCCGGTGGAGCACGGCTTCCGGTCGGCCCGCTCCTGCTGTGGACCTCACAGATCGTGACTGCGAAGCGCTGCGGGATCTGAGATGGGCTCTCCGCAGGCTTTTCTCCGATCAGAGCGACGGCGCCGAGGCCGTTTCCGCGCAGGTACTGGCCGCACTTCCCACACTGTCCGTCTCGATGCGGGTCGACGAGCGTGGCACCGTCGTCGCAGAACCTTCGGGTACCGGATGGCGGAGGGTCGCATCGCTCGCACTGATCGAATGCCTCCAGGCCCAGCAGACCGACCAGCGGCGGCGACTGAAGATATGCCGCAACGAGCGCTGCCCGTGTGCGTTCTACGACCGTTCACGCAACAATAGCGGCGTCTGGCACGACGTACGGTTCTGCGGCAACGCCGCAAACCTGCGCGCCTACCGCGCCCGCAAGCGGGAACAGGCCGCCTCCGGCGAGTGACCCTCGCACCACCCCTGCCATCGGCGGCCGAGCAACGGGGCGCCTGCCGGCCGAGCTTGTTCTCCCCCCTTTTCCGATCTTGGTGTGCGGACATGGGGTTTGATCGACAACAGAACGGCCAGTGGCGTTAGCGAGCCGACATGGGCGGAGTTGCCGCTATCCGCTGTTCGGATGTCGGTGGGTGCCGGGCGGCTACAGCCGGCGGCGCCCCTGCCCTCACATCGAGACAGGCTGACCAGGAAGAAGGGGCAGGAAGGGGTGACGCCAGAACGGCCCCACACTCGCCGTCGGGTGCTCGATTAGGGCCGGAGCAGCTTCCGGTAGTAGGTGGCCGAGACCTCGTATCCGAGCGCGCCGTAGAACTCGGCGGCGCGGCGCGTGGCCAGCGAGACGTAACCGGCGTCCCGGGAGCGGGCCCACGCCTCGAACTCCTCCAGCAGCCTGCGCCCGATGCCGTGCCTGCGGTAGGCGCCCTCGATCATGGCCTCCTCCACCCACGCGACCCGGCCGTTGGCGAACAGCGTGAGGTTGGTGAACCCGAGCAGGTAGCCGCGGACCGTCCCGTCGACGGTGCCCACCATGAGAAAGGCGTCCTCGTTCTCCAGAAGCCGCGTGAGCGCCGCTTCGAACGGCGCCCGCTCCGGCCGGAAGGTCACCGCGAACTCGCGGGCCAGCGCGAAAATCTCGTCCGCGTCGGTCTTGTCGGCCTTGCGTAGCTGGAGATCACCAGACGTCATGAAAGGGACTCTAGGATTTCGGCGGCACATACGTCCAATCGGCTCATAACCTGGCCTGACGGGCACAGCCTGAGGCCGTCGGCCGGGCACGCCGGCCCGCCATGACTCCGACCCGCGACTCCACCCCCACGGGCCCGCCGCCGAAGGATGACCGACCTGATCCGCCATGTAACTTCAACTTCTAAGTTAGCATGTTAAGTTAGCTCGCATGGAACGGAACCTGAGTTTCAACCTGCACGCGCTCACCGCACGCCTCGACCGGGCGGCCGACCGGATGCTGAAGGACTACAACGTGTCCTACAGCCGTTTCCTGGCGCTGACCCTTGTGGGCGAGTTCGGCGCCTCGACGCAGCGAGCCCTCGCGGACGCCCTCGGTGTGACCGAGCCGTCGGTGAGCCGCATGACAGGCGTTCTCACCGGGGCCGGGCTCCTGGAGGCGGGGCCCGATCCGGCCGGGGGGAACCGCCACCGGCTGACCCTCACCGACGACGGGAAGCAGCTGGTCACCGATGGCCTGCGGATGTTCGAACAACGCCTGGCCGCACTGGTCGCGCACAGCGGCGTGCCGTACGCCGAGTACGCCGCGCACACCGAGCGGCTGCTGGCGTCGCTCGACCACTTCGAACGAGAGGGAGCGAAATGAGCCGGGAAGTCCAGGACCGGCCGATGGTGCGCCTGCACACGGTCACATCGACCGACGGCACATCGATCGGCTGCCACACGCTGGGCAAGGGACCGGACGTCATCGTGGTCGGAGCCGGCCTGCGCAGCGCGTCTGACTACCTGCCGCTGGCGACCGCGCTCGCCGTCCGCCACACCGTGCACGTCGTCGACAGGCGCGGGCGCGGCGCCAGCGGGCCGCAGGGTTCCGAGTACGACCTGGGGAAGGAGGTCGACGATCTCCTCGCGGTTCAGGCGGCGACCGGTGCGCGATTGGCGTTCGGCCACAGCTACGGCGGGCTCGTCGTGCTCGAAACCGCCCGGGTGACCCCGGTGTTCGAGCGGATCGCGGTCTACGAGCCGGGCGTGCCGGCCGGGCCGATCTCCACCGGCTGGGTGGAGCCCTACCGGGAACGGCTGGCCGCCGGTGACGCGTACGGCGCGTTCGTGCACTTCCTCCGAGGGGTGGACGGCGTCCCCGCCTTCCTCGCCAAGCTCCCGTACTGGTACCTGCGCGCCGCCCTGCCCATCGGCTTCCGGGGGCGGCGCTGGGAGCGGATGAGGCCACTCCTGGACGCCAACCTGGGCGAGCACGAGCAGCTGGCCACCCAGGTGGGCCGGCTCCCCGAGTTCGCGGCCGTCACCGCCCCCGTCCTGCTCATGTGCGGAAGCCGCACCGCCGGGGTCGGCGGCGCCGGGCCCTTCGACGCTCTGCGCGACACCTTGCCGGCCGCCACGCTCGAAACCTTCCGGGGCCTCAACCACTTCGGGCCGGAAGGGAAGTCCGCCGGAGTCGTCGCGCGACGCACGCTGGCCTTCTTCTCCGAGGCGTCTACCGGACACGAGACCGGGCCGGACCGGGCCGGCCGGGACCACGCGCCAGGCCACGCGTAGGTGTGTGCAGGGCTGCCGGGACGCCGCGCGTGCGACCCGATGAGCCGGCGAAGAGGGAGCTGGTCTATTTCAAAACGGAAGACGCGGACTTGAACGTTTCACATTCCAATCGGCAGGCCCAGTGAAGATCCTCATTCTTCTGAGCTGCCGGTTCCCACTTGATTATCGGCTGTTGAATTCGCGCGCCGCGCCGGGCGGTTGACGGAGTGATCCGCGATTTTTAGCGTCTTGAGGGGCATCAGGACAGTGATGCGAACGTGGCGCCGGATGTCCAGCCATGGGCGCCCTGGCGGTACACGACGCCCGGCGAAGGAAGAGGCGAATGAACCTGATCCGACGACGGGCCACCACTGTGATCGCGTCCGCTGTCGCGGCGCTGACCGGGGCCCTGACCTGGCTGAGCGGCGCGCCGAGCGCCGGCGCCGCCGCCACCGGGTGCGCCGTCACCTACCGGATCACCAGCCAGTGGTCCGGCGGGTTCGGCGCGGACGTCACCGTGACGAACCTCGGCGACACGTTGAACGGCTGGGCGCTGACCTGGACCTTCACCACGGGCCAGAGTGTCACCCAGGCGTGGAACGCGACGGTGACCCAGTCGGGGACCGGCGTCACCGCCAGGAACACCGACTACAACGGCACCATCGCGAGCAACGGATCGGTGAACTTCGGGTTCAACGGCGCGTGGACGGCGAGCAACCCGGTGCCCGGTTCCTTCGCGCTCAACGGCACCACCTGCACCGGAGTGCCCGGCACCGCGTCGCCGTCCCCGAGCCCCAGCGCCACACCGACCCCGAGCCCGAGCCCCAGTCCCAGCCCCAGCCCGACGCCGTCGCCGTCGCCGAGCCGGATCACGGTCTGGCTGGCCGGCGACTCCACCATGGCGAACAGCGCCGGCAGCGGCATCGTCGGCTGGGGACGGGAGTTCGGCCAGTACTTCACGGCGAACGCCACCGTGGCCAACAACGCCGTAGGCGGCCGCAGCATCCAGACCTGGCTGTACGAATCGGCCGTCACCGCCAACCAGAACTCCGCAGGCGAGTGCGTGCTCAGCTCGACGGCGTACGCCTCCCGCTGGCAGGCCATGCTGAACGCGTCGACCGGGATGAAGGCCGGCGACTACCTGTTCATCCAGTTCGGCATCAACGACGGCTCGGCCACTTGCCCCCGGCACGTCGGCGCCGCCAGGTACCGCGAACTGCTCACCGCGATGGTCACCGCGGCCCGGCAGCGCGGCGCGAATCCCGTGCTGGTCACCCCGGTGGCGGCCCTGACGTGCAGTGGAAGCACGGCGACGCCCAACCGCGGATTCGTGACCGACACGTTCACCGTCGGCACGGCGACCGGCGCCCCGGTCGTCGACCTGCACAAGCTGAGCTACACGCTGTACAACAGCCTGCATTTCTGCCCGTACAGCGGCGACTACACGTCCGGCCCGGTGGGCGCGTTCTTCGCCGGCGATCACACCCACTTCGAGGCGGCGGGCGCACGGCAGATCGCCGGTCTCGTCGCCACGGCGGTGCGCGACCAGCGGCTCGGCCTCGCGGCGTACCTCCGATAGCGCGGCCGAGCGCATGCCCTGAACCGCCACATGCCGGTCAGGCGGTGCGGCGGGAGCGGGCCAGCTCGCCGGCGACCACGCCGGCCAGCCCCGTCCGCCTGCGACTGGGACGTTCCTGATCATGTCCGCCGGACCCGCCGCCGGTCGTCCGGCGCAGGCAGGTGCTACGTGCTGCCGCCGTTGCCGCAGACGGCTGCCGTGGACGCCGCAGGAACCGCGGAAGTACCGCGCGCGCAGTAGGCGGCCGGCCCCCGTGCGCGGGATTCGCCTGCGCGGACATCCGGCTAGGGTGCGCGCATGAGCACAGGACGGCTCCGTGTCCCGACCGGTGTCACAGACTGGGCGATAGCCGTCGGAGTGGCGGCGACGCTGCTGGTCACCGGGCGCTCCGGGCACTCCGCCACGTACCTGGACCTGCTCGGCTACGCGCTGCTGGCGACCGGCGGCCTGGTGCTGGCCGCGCGCCGCCGGGCGCCGGTCGTCGTCCTGGCCGTCACCGGGCTGTGCACGGTGGGTTACCAGGCGGCCGGGTTCGACGTGCCCGCCGTCGCGTTCCTGTTCGCGGTGTACGCGGCCGTGCGGGCGGGGCACCGCACCCTCACCGTGGCGGCGAGCGTGACGATGCTGGCGGCTCTGCCCCTCGCGGCCATGGCCTCGGGCCTGCACGACACGGGCGAGGCGTTCGCGCAGGCCCGTGGCGCCCTGGAGCTGGCCTGGCTGATCGCCGCCGGCGCCGCGGGTGAGGCGCTGCGGCAGGCCGAGCGGCGGGCGGACGAGGCCGAGCGCACCCGGGAGGAGACCGCGCGGCACCGCGCCGCCGAGGAGCGGCTGCACATCGCGCGGGAGTTGCATGATTCGCTCACCCACCAGATCTCCGTCATCAAGGTGCAGGCGGAAGTCGCCGTCCACGTGGCGCGCAAGCGGGGTGAAGCGGTGCCGCCGGCTCTGCTCGCGATCCAGGAGGCCGGACGTGAGGCGACCCGGGAGCTGCGCGCGACCCTGGAGGCGCTGCGCGACGACGACACGACCCCGCCGCGCGGGCTCGACCACGTCGCGGAACTGGTGGAACGGGCTCGGGCGATCGGCCTGGACGCGACGTTGATGATCGAGGGACAACGACATGACGTGCCGGCCGCGGTGGACCGGACCGCCTTCCGGATCGTTCAGGAGTCGCTGACCAACGTCGCCCGTCACGCCGCCGCCGCGACGGCGTCGGTCCGGATCGACTACCGTCCCGGCGCCCTGGTGATACGGGTCGACGACGACGGCAGGGCCACACCGGGCACCGCCGCCGTGCCCGGCGTAGGGCTCCTCGGGATGCGCGAACGGGTCACCGCCCTCGGCGGTCACCTGCGCGCGGCACCGCGCGGCGAGGGGGGCTTCACCGTGCACGCCGAGCTTCCCGTGGACCGGACGTCATGATCCGTGTCCTGCTGGTCGACGACCAGCCGCTCCTTCGCAGCGGATTCCGCGCGCTGCTCGACCTCGAAGACGACATCGAGGTGGTGGCCGAGGCCGCCGACGGGGAGAGGTGCCTGGCTCTGGCCAGGGAACACCGGCCCGACGTCGCGCTCATCGACATCCAGATGCCGGTCATGGACGGCATCGAGGCGACCCGGCGCATCACCGCGGACCCGGATCTGGCCGGGGTGCACGTCGTCATCCTGACCAACTACGGCTTGGACGAATACGTCTTCGACGCGCTGCGCGCCGGCGCGGCCGGATTCCTCGTCAAGGACATCGTGCCGGATGACTTTCTGCACGCCGTACGCGTCGCCGCACGCGGTGACGCGCTGCTCGCCCCGTCGATCACCCGCAAGCTGATCGACCGGTACGTCACCCAGCCGCTTCACACCAATGCCGGCGCGGGGCTGAAAGAGCTGACCAACCGTGAACGCGAGGCCGTCGCCCTGGTCGCGCAGGGCCTGTCCAATGACCAGATCGCGGACCGCATGGCGATCAGCTCGCTGACCGCGAAAACCCATGTCAACCGGGCCATGACCAAGCTCCACGCCCGTGACCGCGCTCAACTGGTGGTCCTCGCCTACGAGTCCGGCCTGGTGGTCCCGCGCGACTCCTGACGTCCACGATCCGGATGCGGGACCAGCCCTCAGGCCGCGCCAGGTCACGG
The DNA here is from genome assembly GCF_040802045.1 of Microbispora sp. NPDC049125. NCBI lineage: Bacteria > Bacillati > Actinomycetota > Actinomycetes > Streptosporangiales > Streptosporangiaceae > Microbispora > Microbispora sp. NPDC049125. Next base: position 148,626 of record NZ_JBEZDW010000010.1, read on the forward strand.
ATGAAACCGCCACCGGCCTTCGGAGACGACGTCCACCTTGTCGTCACTGACGCGGACGGCCGTGTCGTCGTCGACGAAGTAGATCGGGAAATCCGCCCGCTCGGCGATGCGATCGGCCCAGGCGTCGTCCCGCTCCGGGAAATGGGGCGAGTACAGGTGCGGCTTCAGATACCAGTCGAAGAGACCGAACGGCGGCTCCACCGTCGTCGCGCCAAGCACGCGCAGGTCCGCGGCATCCCCCATGACGTCGGCGGACCGCCCGGTGAGATTCCGGCTGAAGACCATCGATCCGGCGCTCGCCCCCACGTAGACCCGGCTCTCCAGCGCTTCCAGGAAGCCGCCGGCGAGGCCGTTGCCGGTGATGCTGCGCGCGAGGTGGTAGTGGCTGCCGCCTCCGACGTAGACGACGTCGGCGTGCAGCAGCCGGTCGAGCACCATCCGCCGCGGCAGGCCGTTCAGCTCAAGGATGTCGAACTCGCGCCAGCCGAGACCGTGCAGCCGGCTCAGATCCGCGACGGACCACGTGTGGTCACCGGGCTCGGCGACGGACGCTGTGGGGACGTACACGACGTTCGCCGACTCGAACGGCTTCGCCAGCAGGTCCCGCAGCGCATCCCGCAGCGTCTCGTTGCGCAGGCCGCTCGCCGTCAACAGAAGCCTCACCAGGCGACCCAATCATGGCCCGGCCGGCGTACGCAACGCGCCGGCCTGCGCGGGAGAGGACGGCCCCGACCGCAGCGGGCAGACCCGCGGCATCCCAGGCCGACCGGCCTCCGAAGATCCGAAGAGAAGCCACACCCGCCGGTCACCGGATGCGGCCGTCGCACTGGTCTGGCTAGGCGCCCAAGCCCAGCTCGCGGGCGATCAGGATGCGCTGGACCTCGCTCGTCCCCTCGCCGATCTCCAGGATCTTGGCGTCGCGGTAGAAGCGGCCCACGGGGAACTCGTTCATGAAGCCGTAGCCGCCGAAGATCTGTGTGGCGTCGCGGGCGTTGTCCATGGCCGCGTTCGACGAGACGAGCTTGGCGATCGCGGCCTCCTTCTTGAACGGCAGGCCCGCCAGCATCCGCTCGGCCGCGTGGTAGTAGGCGAGCCGCGACGTGTGCACCCGGGCCTCCATATCCGCGATCTTGAACTGGATGGCCTGGTTGCGGCCGATCGGCCGGCCGAACGCCTGCCGCTCCTCCGCGTACCGCAGCGACTCGTCCACGCACCCCTGCGCCAGCCCCACCGACAGGGCGGCGATCGCGACCCGCCCCTCGTCGAGGGTCCGCAGGAACTGGGCGTACCCCCGGCCACGCTCGCCGAGCAGGTTCTCCGCGGGCACCCGGCAGCCGGCGAACGACAGCTCCCGGGTGTCGGAGGCCGACCAGCCCACCTTGGAGTACTTCTTCGACACCGTGAAGCCGGGTGTGCCCGACGGCACGAGGATCGTGGAGATCTCCGGCCTGCCGCCCTGGCGGCCGGTGATCGCGGCGACCGCGACGACCACGGTGATGTCGGTGCCCGAGTTGGTGATGAACGCCTTGGTGCCGTCGATCACCCATTCGCCGCCGTCGAGGGTGGCGGTGGTCCGCATCCCGCCAGGGACGTCGGAGCCGCCGCCGGGCTCGGTCAGGCCGAAGGCGCCGAGGGTCTCCCCCGCCGCCATGCCCGGCAGCCACCGCTCCTTCTGCTCGGCCGTGCCGTACCGGAGGATGGGCATCGCGCCCAGTGACACGGCGGCCTCCAGCGTGATGGCCACCGAGGAGTCGACCCTGGCGAGCTCCTCCAGGGCCAGGCACAGCGCGAAGTAGTCTCCGCCCATGCCGCCGTACTCCTCGGGGATCGGCAGGCCGAACAGGCCCATCGCGCCCATCTTCCGTACGACGTCGTAGGGGAACGCGCACCGCTCGTAGTAGTCCCCGATGACGGGGGCGACCACCTCGCGGGCGAACTCGGCGACCGTCGCGCGCAGCTCGTCGTGCTCTTCGCTGAGCATCTACATCTCCTTGGCGAGGGCCTGGACGACACGGGAGGGGCTCGGCCGGCCGAGCCGGTCGGCGAGCCAGAGGCTGGTGGCCACGAGTGAGCGGAGGTCGACGCCGGTCTCGACGCCGAGCCCGTCGAGCATCCACACCAGGTCCTCCGTGGCGAGGTTCCCGGTGGCGCTCCCGGCGTACGGGCAGCCGCCGATGCCCCCGGCCGAGGCGTCCACGACGGTCACCCCCCGGCGCAGGGCGGTCAGGGTGTTGGCGAGGGCCTGGCCGTAGGTGTCGTGGAAGTGGACGGCGAGCCGCTCCGGCCCGACGCCGCCGTCGCCGAACGCGTCGAGCAGCGCCTCGACGTGCCGCGGCGTGCCGACGCCGATCGTGTCGCCCAGCGACAGCTCGTAGCAGCCGAGGTCGAGCAGCCTGCGGCCCACGGCCACCACCTGCGCGGGCGCGACCGGCCCCTCCCACGGATCGGCGAAGCACATCGAGACGTACGCCCTGACCCGGACGCCTGCGGCCAGCGCCCGTTCGACGACGGGGGCGAACATCTCGAACTGCGATTCCAGGGTGCGGTTCAGGTTGCGCTGGGCGAAGGTCTCGGTGGCGCTGCCGAAGACGGCGATCTCGCTCACGCCGTGCTCCAGCGCCCTTTCCAGCCCGCGCTCGTTGGGCACGAGCACGGGATAGCGGACGCCGGGGGCCTTCGGCAGGTCCTCCAGCAGCTCGGAGGCGTCCGCGAGCTGCGGGATCCACTTGGGGTGGACGAAGCTGGTCGCCTCGATGACGCTCAGCCCCGCCTCCGCCAGCCGGCCGATGAACTCCCGCTTGACCTCGACCGGCACGGTGACGGCCTCGTTCTGCAGGCCGTCGCGCGGGCCGACCTCGTAGATCGTCACTCGCATGGCGTCACCGCCGCGTCTCCCGAGGTCACAGCCGGCTCGCCGGGCGTCGCCGCTGCCTCGCGGGGCTTCACAGCCTGCTCGCCGGGCGTCACGGTCGCGAGCACCGCGTCGAGCTCGACGGTCTGCCCCGGCCTGGCCCGCAGCCCGGTGAGCGTCCCGTCGTGCGGGGCGGTCAGGGTGTGCTCCATCTTCATCGCCTCCACCACGATCAGCGGCTGGCCCTCGGTCACCCGGTCGCCCTCCGCCGCCTTCACCAGCAGGACGGTGCCCGGCATGGGGCTGCGGACGGCGCCGTCACCGGCCCGGCCGCCGCTCTCGCGATCGCCGGGATCGCCGGGCTCGTGCCTGGTGACCTGCCAGACCTGCCCGCCCTCCCCCAGCCAGACGGCGGCGCCGTCCCGGGCCGCGGCGTACCGGCGGGTGACCCCGCCCAGCGTCACGGCGATCTCCCCGGCCCACCCGGCCGCCGAGCCGTACGACCCGGCTACCGAGCCGTACGACCCGGTCGTGCCGGTCGTGCCGGTCGTGCCGGTCGTGCCGGACCGGGGGGACCGGACCGTGAGCCGGGCCCGGCCAAGTGAACGACCATTAACTTCGATCTCCGCGTCGTCCACCGGCCCCCGGACGCGCACGGGCACGCCGAGATGGTGGACGGCCCAGGCGCGCTCGCCGAGCCGCCACCCGTCCGCGACGTCCCACGGGTCGCCGGTGTCACCCGCGCCGACCGGACCGCTGACCCGGCCGCCGCCTGGCCCGGCCTGGAGGACGAGCGCCGCCGCCGCCAGGACCTCGTCCGGCACCGGCCCGCCCGTCAGCTCCGCGAGGTGCCGCTCGACCAGCCCGGTGTCGAGCCGCCCCGCCGCGACCTCCGGATGGGTGACCAGCGCCCGCAGGAAGGCGACGTTGGTGGTGACGCCCAGGATCACGGTGGAGGCCAGCGCCCCGTCGAGCGCGGCGAGAGCCCCCGCCCGGTCCGGGGCCCAGGCCACCACCTTGGCCAGCATCGGGTCGTAGTCGCTGCCGACCACCATGCCCTCGGCGAGACCCGAGTCGACCCGCGTACGGGCACCCCCGCCGGTGCCCGTGCTCACGACGGCCGGGGAGCCGGGCTCGCTCAACGCCAGAATCCGGCCGCCGGTGGGGAGAAAGCCACGCGCCGGGTCCTCGGCGTACACCCGGGCCTCGACGGCGTGCCCCCGCAGGGAGACGTCCCGCTGCCCGAACGGCAGCGCCTCCCCGGCGGCCACCCTGAGCTGGAGCTCGACGAGGTCGAGACCCGTCACCAGCTCGGTCACCGGGTGCTCGACCTGGAGCCGGGTGTTCATCTCCATGAAGAAGAACTCGAACGGCCCGCCGGCGCCGGGGACGATGAACTCGACCGTTCCCGCGCCGACGTAGCCGACCGCCCGGGCGGCCTCGACGGCGGCGGCGCCCATCCGGAGCCTCGCGTCCTCGCCGAGCAGCGGCGACGGCGCCTCCTCGACGATCTTCTGGTGGCGGCGCTGCAGGCTGCACTCGCGCTCGCCGAGGTGGACGACGTTGCCGTGGCCGTCCGCCATGACCTGGATCTCGATGTGCCGGGGCGTGTCCACCAGTCGCTCCACCAGCAGCGTGCCGTCGCCGAACGCCGCGAGGGCCGTCCGGCGGGCCGACTCCAGCGTCCCTGGCAGCTCCCCCGCCGACGCCGCCACCAGCATGCCCTTGCCTCCGCCGCCGGCCGACGGTTTGACCAGCACCGGGAAGCCGATGCGGGCGGCGGCCTCGGCGAGGTCGTCGTGCGGCTCGGCGCCGCCGGGCACGACCGGCACGCCGGCGCGCGCGACCGTCTCCTTGGCGCGGATCTTGTCGCCCATGGCCTCGATCGCCCCGGGCGGCGGGCCCACGAACACCAGCCCCGCGGAGGCGCACCGGCGGGCGAACTCCGCGTTCTCCGCCAGGAAGCCGTACCCGGGGTGCACGGCCCGCGCCCCGGTGAGCAGGGCGGCCTCGACGACGCCGTCCATGTCGAGGTAGCCGCGCGGCAGCCGTACGGCGAGGTCGGCCTCGCGCACGTGGCGCGCGTCGCGGTCGGCGTCGCTGTGGACGGCGACCGCGCGCACCCCCATGGCGCGCAGCGTCCGGATGACCCGGACCGCGATCTCTCCCCGGTTGGCGACCAGCACGCTCGCGAACATCACGAGCCGTCCCGGCGAGGTGAGCGCCCGCGAGGCGGGTGAGGAGCCGACGCAGAAGTCATGAGCACGACCTCACATCCGGAAGACGCCGTAGGCGACGGGTTCGAGGGGGGCGTTCGCGGCGGCGCCGAGCGCCAGGCCGAGAACGGTGCGGGTGTCCACCGGGTCGATCACGCCGTCGTCCCACAGGCGCGCGGTGGAGTAGTAGGGGTTGCCCTGGTGCTCGTACTGCGCGCGGATCTCGTCGGCGTCGGCGTCGCCGACGGTCGACAGCACGGTGGCGGCCTGCTCGCCGCCCATGACCGAGATGCGGGCGTTCGGCCACATCCACAGGAAGCGCGGCGAGTAGGCCCGGCCCGCCATGGCGTAGTTCCCCGCGCCGAACGAGCCGCCGACGATCACGGTGAGCTTCGGCACCCGCGCGCAGGCGACCGCCGTGACCATCTTCGCGCCGTGCTTGGCGATGCCGCCGGCCTCGTACGCCTTGCCGACCATGAAGCCGCTGATGTTCTGCAGGAAGACCAGGGGGATCGCCCGCCGGTCGCACAGCTCGACGAAATGGGCCCCCTTGAGGGCCGACTCGCTGAACAGGATGCCGTTGTTGGCCACGATCCCCACCGGGTGGCCGTGGATCCGGGCGAAACCGGTGACCAGCGTCGGGCCGTACTCCGCCTTGAACTCCAGGAACCTGCTGCCGTCCACGACCCGGGCGATCACCTCGCGCACGTCGTACGGCGTGCGCGTGTCCCGGGGCACGATGCCGTACAGGTCGTGGGGGTCGAGGGCGGGCGGCTCGGCGGGCACCACCTCCCACGGCCGGGGCGGGCGGGGGGCCAGCGTCGCCACGATGTCCCTGACGATCTTCAGGGCGTGGGCGTCGTCCTCGGCGAGGTGGTCGGTGACGCCGCTGACCCGGGCGTGGACCTCGCCGCCGCCCAGCTCCTCGGCGGTGACGGTCTCGCCGGTCGCCGCCTTCACCAGCGGCGGGCCGCCGAGGAAGATCGTGCCCTGCCCACGGACGATCACCGCCTCGTCGCTCATCGCGGGGACGTACGCCCCGCCGGCGGTGCACGACCCGAGGACGGCGGCGATCTGCGGGATGCCGCGGGCCGACATGGTGGCCTGGTTGTAGAAGATCCGCCCGAAGTGCTCGCGGTCGGGGAAGACCTCGTCCTGCCTGGGCAGGAACGCGCCGCCCGAGTCGACCAGATAGACGCAGGGCAGGTTGTTGTGGAGGGCGACCTCCTGCGCGCGCAGATGCTTCTTGACCGTGACGGGGTAGTACGTCCCGCCCTTGACGGTGGCGTCGTTGGCCACGATCACGCATTCGCGGCCCGAGACGCGCCCCACGCCGGTGATGATCCCCGCGGCCGGGGCCTGGTCGTCGTAGAGGCCGGTCGCGGCGAGCGGGGACAGCTCCAGGAACCGGCCGCCGGGGTCGAGCAGCGTGTCGACCCGGTCCCGCGGCAGCAGCTTGCCCCGCTGGACGTGCCTGTCCCTGGCCCGCTCGGGGCCTCCCCTGGCGGCCGCCGCCAGCCGCTCGCGGAGCTCGGCCGCGAGGCGCTCGTTCGCCTCGGCGTTCCGCTTGTACGGCTCGCCGCCGGGGTCGCACCGGCTCTCCAGCACCGGCCAGGTGTTCAGGCTCATACCCGGAATGTTAGTCATCATTAACACGCCTCGTCTACCATGGTGCCGTGACCCAGACCCCTACCCGCAACCGGCGCGCCGAGATCCTGGAGGCGGCGGCGTCCCTGTTCGCGGCGCGCGGCTTCCACGGGGTGCCGATCGAGGACATCGGCGCCGCCGTCGGCGTCTCCGGCCCCGCCCTCTACCGGCACTTCGCCGGCAAGGAGGCGCTGCTCGGGGAGATGCTGCTGGACATCAGCGGGCGGCTGCGCGAGCAGGGGGCGCGGCTGGCGACCACCGCAGACCCCGCGACGGCGGAGGGCGCGCTCGACGCCCTGCTGCGGGGGCACATCGGCTTCGCCCTGGCCAACCCGGCGCTGATCAGGGTGCACGAGCGGGAGCTCGACAACGTGCCGGAGCCCGCCCGCCGGGCGATCAGGCGGCTCCAGCGGCTCTACGTCGAGGAGTGGGTGACCGTGCTGACCGAGCTGCACCCGTCGGCCGCCCCGGCCCGGCTGCGGGCCGCCACGCACGCCGTCTTCGGCCTGCTCAACTCGACACCCCGCAGCGCCGGGGAGCTGCCGCACGACGCCATGGCCGACCTGCTCCACGGCATGGCCCGCACTGCCCTCGCCGCCCTCTGAACGGTTACGATCGCAGGGTGTTCCGCCGTGGGCGCAAGCATCAGGACCCGATCGTCGCGCGGCACATGCGCGCGTTCTTCGCACAGCTCGGGCGGCACGACCGCGCCGTGCCGGAGCAGGTCGCGAAGCGGTACGCGTCCCATTTCTGGGACCGGGCGCACGGCACCCTCCGCGACCAGGACCAGATCGCCTCGTCCCCCTTCCATGTGGGGCTGGGAGTGCGCGACGGCGACTTCCACACGCTCACGAAGAGGGTCGCCCTCGTCACGGACTCGCTGGTGCTGTCCAACCACTGGCGTGGGACGTACCACGAGGTGGGGGCGTATCGGTCGGACCACTACGGACTCGCCCCCGAGGCGGTCATGCGGATGGTGTCGCGCGAGCACACCGAGGGGAGCTACGGGATCACGACACCCGACCTGGGCGAGCTCGGGAGGTGGATCACGGCCGCCGAGCCCCTCCTGCGCGCCGGGCTGGTCTGGTACCTGCCGAGCTACTCCACGGTCAGGCGGACCGAGGTGGACGGGCGCCGGTGGCCACCCGTCTCGGTCCGCCAGAAGGACATCGTCGATCTGTTCGTCACCGGCCGCAGAGCCGTCGACGCGTCCGGGGTCAATCCGTTCACCAGCCGTTTCGTCCGCGCCATCCTGGAGATCGACCTGCCGTTCGTGGACGGGGTGGGCCTGCGCGACTTCGGCCGCATCACCGTCGATGAGTTCGATTCCTACCGGGCCTTCCGGGACTTCGCGCGTCTGAAGTTCCTCGACCTGGATCAGGCGATGGACAGCGTCCAGTCGCAACGGGAACTCCTGCGCATCGGCTTGGAGATACGCGATCAGGTCCGGGCCAGCCATGCCGAGATGGCGCGGGTCCGGACAACCCGTGCGGTCGCGGCCGGCGGCGCGGTGATCGGCACAGTGGGAGCGGCGCTCGTCGCCGTGTACGGTCCCGCCATCCAGCCGGCGCTGGCCACCCTCGGCGCCACCGGCGGCCTGTGGGGAATCGTGCACGCCGCCACCGGCAACAGCGTGCGGTCCCTGCGGGAGGGGACGCCGTGGTACTACGTCTGGGCCCTCACCAGGGCCGCCGGCCGCAACGGCCTCCGCTAGGCCGTGGCGCCCTGGTGACCGCCGCCCCGCGACGGCGGCGTCCCTCAGGAGAGCAGGCGGCGGGCGGCCTGCTCGATGTCGGCCTCGGACAGCAGCACGGTGTCGGCGGCCGGGCCCAGCGGGACGAAGCTGTCCTGGGAGGTCACGCGGGCGATGGGCCCGGTGAAGCCGTTGTCGACAAGGGCGGCGGTCACGCTCTCCGAGACGCCGCCGCCGCGCCGGGTCTCGTCGGCGATGAGCACCCTGCCGGTGAGCTCCGCCGCGCGGAGCAGGTCCTCCACCGGGAGGGGCGACAGCCACCGCAGGTCGAGGACCCGGCAGCCCACATCCTCCGCGGTGAGCCGGACGGCGGCCCGCAGGCTCATCCGCAGGCCGTTGCCGAACGTGACGATCGTCAGGTCCCGGCCGTCCCCGTACGCGCGGGCCCGGCCGATGGGCACGTGGGTCTCCGCCCAGCGCGCGGGCGGCGCGTACGGCGCGAGCCAGCCGCCGTCGCCCTCGTCGAAGAGGTCGCGGGCGTGGTAAAGCGCGATCGGCTCCAGGAACACGCACACGCTGCCGTCCACCCGGGCCGCCGCCAGGCAGGTGCGCAGCATGGCCGCCGCGTCGTCCGGGCGCGCGGGAGACGCCACCACAATGCCGGGAATATCGCGCAATGCCGCAATTGAGCTGTCATTGTGGAAATGCCCCCCAAAGCCCTTTTGATAGGCAAATGAGGCGACACGTACCACGAGCGGGTTGCGGAAGGCGCCCTGCGAGAAGAACTGCAGGGTCGCCGCCTCGCCCCGGATCTGGTCGAGCGCGTTGTGCAGATAGGCGAGGTACTGGATCTCGGGCACGGGCAGCAGCCCCGACACCCCCGAGCCGAGCGCCAGGCCGAGGACGGCCTGCTCGTCGAGCAGGGTGTCGAAGACGCGCTCGGCGCCGAACCTGCGCAGCAGCCCCCGGGTCACGCCGTAGACCCCGCCCTTGCGTGCCACGTCCTCGCCGAAGACCACGACGCCCGGGTCGAGCGCCATCGCGTCGGCGAGGGAGCGGTTGACCGCCTGGGCCAGCGTCAGCTTGCCCTCCAGCTCGGGCGGCGTGGCCAGGGCCCTGTCCCGGGCCTGCGCCGGGGGCACCCGCGCCGCCTCGGCGGCCACCAGGTCCGGCCGGCGCGGCGCCAGCGGGGCCATCACCTCGTCCGCCGTCAGCAGCCGTGGGCGGCGGGCGCACTCCATGGCGAGCTTCAGCACGTGGTCGCGCTCGGCCTCGTAGCGGGACAGCAGGTCGTCCGGCTGGGCCAGGCCCGCCTCGACGAGCAGCCGCGCCGTACGGACGAGGGGGTCGCGCTCCAGGTCGGCCGCGATCTCCTTGCGGGTGCGGTAGCCGATCTCCACGTCCGAGCCCGCGTGGCCCATCAGGCGGACCGTGCGCAGGTGCAGGAACGCCGGAGCCCGGTTTTCCCGCACCCAGTCGGCCGCCCGCCGGGCGGCGTCGTAGGCGTCGGCCAGATCGCAGCCGTCGGCGTGGAAGTACTCCAGGAGGGGGTGCCTGGCCTGCTCGACCCAGCCGGGCGGGGTCTTCACGCTGATGCCGATGCCGTTGTCCTCGCAGACGAAGAGCACCGGGAGCCGCATCCCGCGGTACCGGCCGTACGCGGCCGTGTTGAGGCCGCTCAGCGCGGACGCGTGGTTGACCGAGGCGTCACCGAAGCTGCAGACCGCGATCGCGTCGCCCGGCCAGGGCGACGGCACGCCCAGCGACCTCGCCCGCTCGATCGCGAAGCCGACCCCGGCGGCGCGGGGCAGGTGGCTGGCGATCGTGGAGGTCTGCGGGATCACGGCGAGGTCCGGGTGGCCGAAGACCTTGTGCCTGCCGCCCGCGCCGGGCTCCTCGGCGGCCGCGCTCAGCCCGAGGAGCACGTCGCGCAGGCCCTCCTCGGCCAGGCGGCCCTTCTGCGCCGAGCGGGCCAGGTAGAACGCGCCGGACCGGTAGTGCAGCAGCGCCGGGTCGGTCTCGCGGACCGCCGCCGCGACGGCCGCGTTGCCCTCGTGGCCCGCCGAGCCGATCGTGTAGAAGCCCTCGTCGCGCTCGCGCATCACCCGGGCGGCCACGTCGAGGAGGCGGCTGCCGAGCTGGACGGCGAACAGCTCACGACATCGGACGCCGGTGAGAGTGGTGCCCTCACGCACCGGAAGGTCCGGATCCCTGGGGGATCCCGGCGTCAGCGCGCCGACAACCTCGGCGAAATGCGTCTCCACAGCGTCCCGCACCACAGGCCCGATTATGTCGCAGGATGCACGCTCCGTCCTGGCACCCCGGCATCTCCGTCCGGATCCGGCCGTGGAACGATCCCTTTTGACATGAATTGATAACAAACCGTCAGTCACCCAACCATTCCGGGTAATCCGCCGTCTACTTGAGGAGAACCACGTGGCACCCTCATGCCGCGTTCAACCCCCGGAAGGATGGTTCACCGGAATGTTGAAGCGCATCCAGGCCTTGGTGGCCGCGGTGGCGCTGGGAAGCGCGGCGTTCGTCGCGCTCCCCGCCGCGGCGGCCACGGCGGCCGACGCGCCGCCGAAGCCCACCGGCCTCACGGCGGCCCCCAGCCCCGTCGTCGTCAGCAGCGACGCGGGCACCACGGCGACGTTCACCTTCAAGACCGGCGACACGGGCTCGGCCAGGCTCATCGACCGCAACGACAAGTCGGTCCCGCTGACGGTGACCGGGTCGTCGGGCACCTACACCGCGCAGTACACGTTCAAGTTCTCCGACGAGCCCGGCGTCTGGAAGCTGGAGGCGAAGGCCACCAAGGGCTCGGAGTCGTCGGTGGAGACGACGACGTTCCAGGTCCACTGGGTCACCGACCTCGACTTCGACGCGACGCCCGACGCCGTCGAGCAGGGCGGTGCGGTCACCCTGCGGGGCGCCCTGACGTACAAGGAGGGCTCGGCCTGGAAGCAGTACGACGGCCAGAAGGTGTACATCGCCTTCAAGCCCGCCGGCGGCTCCTACAGCCGGGTCGACTCGGCCACGACGGACTCGCACGGCCGCTTCTCGGTCACCCGCAAGTCGTGGAAGACCGGCTGGTGGCGTGCGGAGTTCGACGGCGCGACCGACACCCAGCCCTCGACGAGCGACAGCGACCGGGTCGACGTCAAGGCCTCTTCCAAGGCCACGCGGATCAGCGGCTTCGACGCCTACCCCGAGCCCGTCGACAAGGGTGACACGCTGCACCTGCGCGGCACGCTGGAGATCGGCTCCTGGAAGTCGTGGGACGGCTACAAGGGCCGCCGGGTCGAGATCTTCTTCAAGGCCGACGGCGGATCCGGCTGGCGGTACGTCACCTCCGACTGGACCGACTCCCACGGCCGGTTCTACGCCGACGCCGAGGCGCAGGCCTCCGGCTGGTGGCGGGCCGAGTACGACGGCTCGTCCGGGATCAAGGGCTCGACCGGCGCGGCCGACCACGTGACCGTGCGGGCGCCCCAGCCCGCGCCGCGCGCCGCCACCCGGATCATCAAGTTCGACGCCGGCCCCGAGCCCGTCAAGCACGGCAGGTACCTGTCCCTGCACGGCAAGGTGCAGGTCTGGGACGCCGGCTGGGAGGGCTACGGCCACCAGAAGGTGAGCCTGTGGTTCAAGAAGGCCGGCGGCGGCTGGAAGTACGTCAAGACCACCTGGACCAACGGCTCCGGCAAGTTCTGGACCAAGGCCAAGGCGGTGCGGTCGGGCACCTGGAAGGCGGTCTTCGGCGGCGACGACGAGGCCCGCGGCTCGGCCAGCAGGCAGGACTGGGTCCGGGTGAAGCACTGACCGGGCTCTGCCGGCAACAGATCTGATCCCTGAGAAGACGAACGGCCCGGGGCGCGTGCCCCGGGCCGTTCGCGCTCCGGTGCGGCTACTCGCTGCGCCGGAACTGGATGACGGCCACGCCGAGCAGGACGGCGCCGATGACCGCGACCAGGCCGATCTCCAGACCGATCGGCAGCTGGTTGCCGAACCACGAGACCCCCGGGTTGAGCATGGCGTTCGCCTGCGCCGGGATGTCGATGTGGCCGAAGACGGCCTGGCGCATCGGGTCGACGGCGTACGTCAGCGGGTTGACCGTGGTCAGCACGTGCAGCCACGACGGCAGGTTGGCCAGCGGGAACATGGCGCCCGACAGGAACATCATCGGCATGATGGCCATCTGCATGACGCCGAAGAAGCTCTGCATGTTCTTCATCCGGGCGGCGAGCAGCACGCCGAACGCCGTGATCGTGAACGCGGCCAGGAACATCTCGGCGAGCAGGGTCACGATCAACCCCGGCGAGTACGGCACGCCGACCAGGCCCGCCATCGCGAGGATGATGACGCCCTGGGCGGTCGCGACGACGGCGCCGCCGAGGCACTTGCCGATCACGATGGAGGCGCGGCTCACCGGGGCGACGAGCATCTCCCGCAGGAAGCCGAACTCGCGGTCCCACACGATGGAGCCGGCCGAGAACATCGCCGTCATGATCACGGTCATCGAGATCATGCCGGGGTACATGAACGTGCGGTAGTCGACGCCGGGGATGGACCCGCGCACCAGCGTGCCGAGGCCGGTGCCCATCACGAACAGCCACAGGATGGGCTGGATGAGCATCGAGACCATGCGGGTGCGGTCGTTCACGAACCGCAGCAGCTCCCGGTGCAGGACCACCTTGATCGCGCGGAGGTCGTGCGCGCCGTTCGTGCGCGGCACGCTCACACTCACCACTTCGGTCGCCATCGTGTCACCTTCCCCTTGCCATGGCGCGCATCCACTGGTTTCCGTCTCCCGACTCGGCGTCGCGGATCGTGGAGCCGGTGTAGGACATGAAGACGTCGTCGAGCGAGGGGCGGGAGACGCTCACCGAGCGGATCGCCACGCCGAGGTCGGCGAACAGGCGGGGCACGAACTGCTCCCCCGACGCGACGGCGAACGTCACCTGGCCCTCCCGAACCGCGGCGTCGACGCCGAACCGCTCCTTGAGCAGCCCGATCGCCTTCTCGTCGTCGGCCGTCTGGATCTGCACCCGGTCCTTGCCGATGCTCGCCTTCAGCGCCTCAGGCGAGTCGATCACGACGATCTCGCCGTGGTCGATGATCGCGATGCGGTCGCAGTACTCCGCCTCGTCCATGTAGTGCGTCGTCATGAAGATCGTGATGTCCTCGGTGTGCCGCAGCTTGTTGATGTAGCCCCAGATCGCCGACCTCGTCTGGGGGTCGAGGCCGACGGTGGGCTCGTCGAGGAACAGCACCCGGGGCGAGTGCAGCAGGCCGCGGGCGATCTCCAGCCGGCGCTTCATGCCGCCGGAGAACGTCATGACCTTGCTGTCCTTGCGGTCCCACAGCGCGACCATCTCCAGGACCTGCCGCATCCGGTCCTCGACGGCGTCCCTGGGCACGCCGTACAGCTCGGCGTGGAAGCGCAGGTTCTGCGCGGCCGTCAGGTACCCGTCGAGCGTGGGGTCCTGGAAGACGAGACCGATGTTGCGGCGGACGTCGTCGCGCTGCCTCACCACGTCGTGCCCGGCGACCTCCGCCGTGCCTCCCGTGGGGTTGATCAGCGTGCACAGCATGCTGATCGTGGTGGTCTTCCCGGCGCCGTTCGGCCCGAGAAAGCCGAACACCTCCCCGGGGGCGACCTCGAGGTCGACGCCCTTCACGGCCTCGACCTTGCCGTACGTCTTCTTCAAACCGTGTACGGCCACCGCCGCTTCCATCACTCGTCCTCCGAAAGAATCCTGAAAATCGCCTGGCGGGTGCTCCTGAGCACCTTCTTGGTCTCGGCCACCTGCCGGTCGTCGGCCACGTGCGTCAGATGGACGAACGCCTCGACGAGCTGGCCCCAGAGCAGCCGCAGCTCGTGGCGGTCCTCCGGGAGGCTTCGGGCCACGTCGGCCCACGGCTCGGCCCGCTCGTCGGCGTGCGCGCGTCCCTCGTCGGTCAGCCGGTAGATCCGGCTGCCGGCGGACTCCTCGCCGTGGACGAGGCCCTCGTCCTCCAGTTGCTGGAGAGCGGGATAGACCGAGCCGGGGCTCGGCCGCCAGACGCCGCCGCTGCGCCGCGAGATCTCCTCGATCATCTGGTAGCCGTTGCGCGGCTGCTCGGTCAGCAGCCGCAGCAGGGCCGTCCTGACGTCGCCCCGCCGTACTCGCGGGGACAGGTCCGGGGGCATCGGCGCCGGCGGCACCATCGGCGCCATCGACGCCATCGGCGCCGGGGCGCCGGGGAAAGGCGGAGCGCCGGGAAGAGGAGGGCCCGGCCAGTGTGGACGATCGTCGAACAACCTCATCACCTCTACTATCGAGATAGGCCAAAGATATATCTAGATAGTTGGCAGAGCAAGGCGGTTTTCCCCTGGCGTGGCGGGGTCAGAGCCAGTCGCGGCGCTTGAAGACCAGGTAGAGGGTGAGGCAGACCAGGCCCATGAGCATCACGGCCATCGGGTAGCCGAAGAGCCAGTGCAGCTCGGGCATGTAGTCGAAGTTCATCCCGTAGATGGTGCCGACCAGCGTCGGCGCGAACAGGATGGCCGCCCAGGCGGAGATCTTCTTGACCTCGTTGCCCTGCGCGATGCTGGCGCTGGTCAGCTTGGTCATCTCCTCGTTCTGCTGCTGGCTGACCAGGGTGGAGTTGACGATGAGGATGTCCTGGAGCATCTGCCGGAAGCCGGCGACCCGCTCGGTGACCGTGATGGCGTGGTCGGACACGTCACGCAGGTAGCGCTGGAGCTCGGTGTCCACGCCGTACCGGGGGGAGGCCGCGATGAACCCGTCGAGCATCGGGACCAGGGGGACGGCGGCCCGCTGGAACTCGATGACCTCCCGGGACAGGGAGTAGATGCGCCGGGGCGCGGCCGGGTCGCCGCCGAAGACCTGCACCTCGATCTCGTCGATGTCGTTCTGCAGGCCCGCCACCACCGGGGCGTAGCCGTCCACCACGGCGTCGAGGATGGCGTACAGCACGGCCTGCGGGCCCTGGCGGAGCAGGTCGCGGTCGGCCTCCATGCGGCGGCGCACCTTCGACAGGTCGGGCGCCTCGCTGTGCCGCACGGTCAGCACGAAGTCGGGCCCGACGAAGACGTGCAGCTCGCCGAACTCCACCTTCTCCGGCTTGTCCAGATACTGCGCGGCCCGGAGGACGACGAACAGCGTGCTGCCGTACCGGTCGGCCTTCGGACGCTGGTGCGCCACGATCGCGTCCTCGACGGCGAGCTCGTGCAGGCCGAACTCCTCGGCCGCCTTCAGCAGCTCGGACTCCTCCGGCCGGTAGAGCCCGATCCACGCCATCGCGCCCGGCCGTGAGCGCAGCGAGGCGATGGCGTCGCTCAGCGACAGCGGCGAGTCGACGCGCTCCCCGTCGACGTACACGGCGTTGTCGATCACGCTCTGCCTGGCCGTCTCGGCGACGCCCGCCCGGGGGTCCATCGAACGCTCGGGAGGCGGCTCCGGCTTGGCCTTCATGAGTCCACTGAATCCCCGTAGTCCACGCATTCGACGCTCAGTCACACATAGACGGTAGCGTCGCCCGCCGGAGCGCCGGTCGCCGTGCGCGCCAAGGGCGGCGCAGGCCGTACGATTCCCGCGGAGGTGACCCCCTGAAAGGCCTGTGGAACGAGCTGACCGCGACTCAGGTCGCGCCCCCGCCGTGGCTGGTCGTCGTGTCCGCCCTCGCCGCGCTGGGGGTCGTGGCCTACCGGCCCTCCTGGCACGTCTCGCGGGGACTGATCACGATCGCGCACGAGGGAGGCCACGCGCTCGTGGCCGTCCTCACCCGGCGCAAGCTGCGCGGCATCCGGCTCCACTCCGACACCTCGGGGGTGACCCTCACCAGGGGCAATCCGACGGGCCTCGGGATGGTCGCCACCGCCGCCGCGGGCTACGTGTCGCCCTCGCTGATCGGGCTCGGGGCGTCGTGGCTGGTCGCCGCCGGGCGCATCACGCTGCTGCTGTGGGCCGTGCTCCTGCTGCTGGCGTGCATGCTGCTGATGATCAGGAACTTCTTCGGCGCGGTGAGCCTGCTCGCCGTCGGCGGATCGGTCTTCGCGCTGTCGTGGTTCGCACCGGCCAACGTGCAGGCCGCCTGCGCGTACGTCGCGGCGTGGTTCCTGCTGCTCGGCGGGGTGCGGCCGATCCTGGAGCTGCAGTCTAAGCGCCGCCGCGGCCGGGCGCCGGACTCCGACGCCGACCAGCTCGCCCGGCTGACCCGCGTGCCCGGCTCGCTCTGGGTGCTGCTGTTCCTGATCGTCTCCACCGCCTCCCTCGCCGCCGGCGCCTACCTCCTCGCCGCCCACTGGCTCCCCCCGGACGTCTGAGCGATCCGGCGCCCGCTATCGTGCGCCGGTGAGCATTCAGTCGCCCCCGGGCAACCGCGGCACGCTTCCCCGCCACGGCGCACCTCCGCGGCCGGAGGGCTCCCGGAGCGTGCGGGCGGCCGCGGTGCTCCTGCCGCCGTTGCTGGCCCTCGCCCTGGGCGCATGGCGGATCACCGTTCCCTCGCTGTGGCGGGACGAGTCGTTCAGCGGCGTCGCCGCCCGCCTTCCCCTGTCCACCCTGCGGCTGCTGCTCGCCGACATCGACGCCGTACACGCGCTGTACTACACGCTGCTGCGGCCGTTCGCCGCCGTCGGCCAGACGGAGCTGATGCTGCGCCTGCCGTCACTGCTCGCCTTCACCGCCGCGGCGTACGGCGTGGCGGTCCTCGGCCGCCGGCTGGCCGGGCCGCTCGCCGGGCTGTGCGGCGGCGTGCTCTACGCGCTGCTGCCGATGGCCGACCGGTACGCGCAGGAGGCCAGAAGCTACGCGCTGGTCAGCGCGGTGGCGGTGCTGGCGACGTGGCTGCTGCTCCAGGCCCGGGAGAGCGCTTCCAAAAGGTGGTACGCGTGGTACGCCGCGAGCCTCGCCCTGCTGGGATGGCTGCACCTGTACGCCCTGCTGCTGGTGGCCGCGCACGCGGTGGCCGTGGGCCTGTCGAGGCCGAGGCGGCTCACTCCGTGGCTGGCGGCCGTCGCGGCGGCCGGCGTCGCGATCCTGCCCCTCGCGGTGGTGGCGTCCGGGCAGCGCGAGGCCCAGCTCTTCTGGCTGAAGCCGCCGTCCCTCGCCGAGCTGGCGCAACTCCCCGGCGAGATCGCGGGCGGCCCCGCGGCCGCCCTGCTCCTGGTCGCTCTGGCGGTCTGGGGCGCCTGGTGCTCCCGCGGCACCCCGGTGGCGACGGCGTGGGCGGTGCTGCCGGTCATCCTGTCGTTCCTGATCTCCCAGGTCTATCCGGTCTACGACCCCCGGTACGTGCTCTTCGTGGTGCCGGCCCTCGCCCTGCTCGCGGGCATCGGCGTGAGCGGGCTCGCCACGGCGGTCGGCGGGTTGGTCGGCGGGTTGGTCAGCGGGGCGGTGAGCAGGGCGGCCGGCACGGCGGGGCGCGCGTCGTGGGGCCACGTGATCGCTCCGGCTGTCGTCGTGGTCCTCATGGCGGCCCTCACCGCCCCGGCGCAGGCCGCCATACGCCTGCCGGACAGCCGTCCTGACGACCTGCGTTCCCTGGCCGTCACGCTGTCCGCCGACCGGCGACCCGGCGACGCGGTGCTGTTCGTCCCCCGCCGGTTCCGGATGTTCGTCAGCGTGTACGGCGAGCCCTACCGGCACCTCACCGACCTCACCAGCGCGCCGGGCGCCTACGAGCCGCGCACGGCCGCCCAGTTCGACGAGGCGGCCGAAGGCGTCAAGCGGATCTGGCTGGTCTCGCCGCGGCTCAGCGCCCGGTATCTGGGAGACCCGCGCCTTCAGGCGCTGCGGCGCGCGTTCGTCGTCGCCGGGCCCACCCGGACGTTCGGGAGCATCCGGCTGACGCCCTACACCCCGCGGTAGACCCCGGCGCTTCGAAGCGTGCGAGCGACGCCCATGGCAGGCGTCGTACGCGGTTGACCTTGACGCGGCGTCAATGTCTGTAATCGGAGCATGCGCATCGGCGAACTCGCCGCGCTCGCCGGGGTGTCCACCCGGACGGTGCGGCACTACCACCACGAGGGGCTGCTCCCCGAGCCGCCCCGGCTCGCCAACGGCTACCGCCGGTACGGCCTGCGCGACGCGGTCCGCCTCGCGCGGATCCGCCGGCTGACCGAGCTCGGGCTGTCCTTGGACGAGGTCAGGGACGTGCTCGCCGACGACAAGGGGCGTGACCTGCGGGAGATCCTCCTGGAGCTCGACGCCGACCTGGCCGGGCAGGAGGCGGAGATCCGGAGCAGGCGGGAGCGGCTCGCCGTACTACTGCGGGAGGCCTCCCCCTCCGCCGACGACGTCGTCTCGCCCGACATGGCGGCGGTGCTGAGAAGGATCCCGTCGCCGGCGCCCTCCCGGCTCGCCGCCATCGACGCCGAGCTGCTGGCGCTCATGGACACCGCCGCCGATCCACGGGAGCGTGACCGCCTCATCGCGCTCATGGAGCCACTGACCAGGCCGGCGGCCATGGAGCGCGGGGCGCTGCTCTACCGGCGGCTGGAGGAGCTGGAGAACGCCGATCCCGCGGATCCCCGCGTCGCGTCGCTCGCCGCCGACTTCGCCGCGCACCTTCCCGGCGAGCTCGCCGCCGAGCTCGGCCGCGCGCTGCCGGCCGGTGGACCCGAGCATCCCTTCGCCGTCGCGTTCCTCGCCGACCTGTCCCCCGCCCAGGCGCAGGTCGTACGGCACGCCATGGCGCATCTCACCGGGAGGGCATCGTGACGAGGCGGTCCGCCGGGCACACCCGCTCCATCGGGTACGCGAAGGAGCAGTCCCCCATGATGGCGGTGCTGTCGTGCGTGCTCCTCGGGGAAACCACGGGCGTGGACGTCCTGCTGCGCGGGATCGGCGTGCCGTCCGTGATCCGATTCGTGGTGCTGGCGCTGGACGCCGCCTCGGCCGCCGCGGCGCTCGTGATGATCGTCTTATGCGCCAGGCGTCCCCACACGGTGGGTCCGGGATGCGCGGCGCCCTCCGGGTCGTGGCGGTCGTGGGGGTCGTCCGCCCCGGCGTGCTCCGGCGAGCTGCGGTTGCGGTACGGACCGCTGTTCGACCTGCGCGTCCCGCTGAGCCTCGTCACCTCTGTCCGGGTGGAGCGCCGCTACGACGGCACCCGGCTGCTTCGCCTGTCGGAGGGCGAGCTGTCCCTGGCGGTGTCGGCCCAGACGAACGTGGTGGTCGAGCTGGCGGAGCCCGTCCGTGTGCCGCGCCAAGCCGGTGAGGCCCGCAGGCTGCGCTTCTTCGCCGACGACCCGGTGGCGGCGGCCCGTCTGGTCAGCGAAGCAGCAGCGTCGAGCCCGACCGGCCCTTGACGACCTGGAGCTGGGCGGGGATGCGCACCCGCAGCTCGGCGACGTGGCTGACGACGCCCACCGCCCGGCCGCCCTCCCGCAGGCCGTCGAGGATGTCGAGCACGTCGTCGAGCGTCTCGTCGTCGAGCGTGCCGAATCCCTCGTCGACGAAGAGGCTGCCGATCTCGGCGCCGCCCGCCTCCGCCGTCACGACGTCGGCCAGGCCGAGCGCCAGGGCGAGCGAGGTGATGAAGCTCTCCCCGCCGGAAAGCGTCGCCGGGTCACGCTCGACGCCGGTCCAGGCGTCGAGCACCCGCAACCCCAGCCCTCCGCCGGACCTGCCGCGGTCGCCCGCCGCCCTGCCGAGGTCGTGGCGGAGCAGGTAGCGCCCGTCCGACATCCGGTCGAGACGCTCGTTGGCCGCGTCCGCCACCTGGCGGAGCCGCTCCCCCAGCACGAACGACGACAACCGCATGTGCCACTGGTTGTCGGTGGAGGTGCCGCCCGCCAGCTCGGCGAGCCGCCGGGCCAGGCGGTGGCGCTCCTCGGCCGGGCGGTGGCGCCGCACCGCGGCCTCCAGCTCGGCCGCGAGGGCGGTGAGCTGGTCGAGACGGCCCTGAGCCCGGTCACGCGCGGACACGCGGGCGCCGTTCTCGGCCTCCGCGCGCTCGTGGGCGCTCTCAAGCCCGGGGAGGTCGGGGGCCGGGGCGGCGGCCGCGGCGGCGAGCTCGGGGTCGGCCAGCAACCCCTCCACCGTGGCCCGCTCCGCGTCGAGCGACTTGAGCCGCCCGGCCATCGCCTCGCGGTCGGCGGCGGGGCGGGCTGCGGCCGCGGCGTGCTCGATGCCGTCGAATCCCGCCTCGGCCGCGGCCCGCCTGGCCTGCGCCAGCGCCGTCTCGCTCTCCCGGCCCGCGGTCGCGGCGGCCAGCGTGGCGTCGGCGGCCTCCCGGATCAGCGCCGCCTCCTCCGACAGCCTCTCCAGCCGGGCGGTCGGCGAGGGGTCGTCTCGCCGGGCGGCGTCGATCAGCGCGGCCAGCCTGCGCTCGTCGGCCGCCAGCCGGTCCCGCCGCGCGCGGGCGTCGGCCAGCTCCAGCCCGGCCCGGCCCGCCCTGGCGCCGAGCTCCTCCTGCTCCGCGGCGAGCCTCGCGGCCTCGCGGGCGTGCTCCTCCTCGCGGGCGGCCGACGCCCGGGCCGCCTCCAGACGCGGCCCGGCGTCCGCGCCGTCCCCGTCCAGCCCGGCGGCCAGGCGCTCCCGCTCGGCCAGCAGCCCGGACCTGCGGGCGCGGGCCTCGGTCACGAGCCCGGCCAGCTCAGTGGCCCGCTCCCGCGCCTCCTCCAGACCGGCCGCGAGCCGCTCGGCCTCGGCCGCGGCGGCCGGCTCCTCCCCGGCGGCGCGGCGCAGCCCGGCCAGCTCCTCCTCGGCCCCCGCCAGCACGGCCGCCGCCTCATCGCGGGACAGGCCCCCGGCGTGCGACGCGGCGGCGTCGAGCCTCGACGACAGGGCGGCGACCTCGGCCTCCGCATCCTCCCGGGCCGCCTGGGCGGCCTCGAAGGCGTCCTGTGCGGCCTGCTCGTCGTCGGCGCCCGCGCCCCCGCCCGCGGGCAGGGCGGGCGCCGGGTGGTCGGCCGAGCCGCACACGGCGCACGGCTCCCCGTCGACGAGCGCCGCGGCGAGCTCGGCGGCCATCCCGTCGATCCGGCTCTGCCGGACCTCCTGCAGCCGGTCCCTGCACTCCTGCGCGCGGTCGACGGCCGATCGGCGGGCCTGCTCGGCCGTGACGAGCCCGGCCGCGAGCGCGTCACGCAGCTCCGCCGCGTCCAGCCGTTCGCCCGCCGACCGTACGGCGGCCTCCAGAGCGGGGATCGACGCCACCTGATCATGCAGAGCCCTCAGGCGCTCACCGGCGGCCGCGAGGGCCTCCGGCAGCTCGGCGAGCGCCGTCCGCGCCTCCGCCTCGTCGTCGGCCAGCCGCGCCAGCTCGGCCTCCAGCCGCCCGGCCTCCTCCGTGACCTCGGCGAGCCGCCTGGCCGCGTCCCGCGCGGCCAGCAGGCCCGGCAGGCTCGCGGCGGCCAGGCGCGCCCGCGCGACCCGGTCGTCGGCGGCGAGGCGCTCGGCCGGCAGCACGGCGAGCCGCTCGGACAGCCGGGCCTGCTCCTCCACGAGCTCCGCGACCCGGCGGCCGGAGACTTCCAGTTCGGCCCGCGCCTCCGCCAGCCGGGGCTCCTCGGGGAGGACCTGCCGGACCCGGGCGATCTCGTCACGGCAGCGCCGTTCCAGCTCCGCCAGCCACTCCGCGGCGGGCGGCCGTGCCCCGGGCCCGTCCACACCCGCGTTCACCCCGGAGAGCGGCGCTCCCGGCACCCCGGAGAGCGGCGCTTCCAGCCCGTGCGGGACGCCGGCCTGTCCCTGCGGCCGTCCCCCCGGCCGACCCTCCGGCCGGGCGCCGTCCGGGTACGCCGCGCCCCGCCGCTCTCCCCCGGACAGGGCACGCTGGGTCGCCTCGGCCGCGAGCGCCTCCGCCTTGCCGGCGGCCTCGGCCCGCTGCTCGGCCTGCCGGATCAGCGGGAGCACGCGGTCGGCCCTGACGGCTTCGTCGAGCATCGTCTCCAGGTCGGACCGCTCGTCCGCGGCCGCGGCGAGCTCCTGCCCGCGGGCCAGCGCGGCCGCGTGCCGGCGCCGCCTGTCGGCCAGCGCCCTGCCCTCCTCCAGCCGGGCCCGGGCCGACAGCAGGGCGGCCTGGCTCGCCGTACAGGCCTCGACGGCGTCCGCGAGCACCCCCCGGGCGAGGGCGAGCAGCTCGCCCGACCACTCCGCCGGTCCCGCCACGTCGGCCGGGACCGCCAGGCCGTCCCCCGCGGCCCCGCGCATGCGGTCGACGACGGAGTCGACCCTCTGACGGAGCTCCTGCACCTCGCGACCGGTCCGCGTGCGGTGGTCGGCCAGCCACCTCTCCACGTCGGTGAACAACCGTACGGAGAACAGCTTCTCCAGCAGCTTGCGGCGATCGTCGCCGTCGGCTCGCAGGAACCGGGCGAACTCCCCCTGGGGAAGCATCGCCACCTGGCAGAACTGGTCGGCGTTCATCCCCATGAGGTCGCCGATCAGGTGGCCCGCCTCGTCGCTGCGCGTGCTCCGGGCCGTCCAGCCGCCGCCGGACAGCTCCTCCAGCACCACCTTGGCCTTCTCCTCGACCAGACCGGCCCCCTTGAGCTTGGGGCGCATCCACGCCGGTGACCGCGTGACGCGAAAGCGCCGCTCACGCAGGGTCACCTCGAGGACGACGGCGGGCCCCCGGCCGGGAGGCGCGTGGTCGCAGCGCAGGCTGCGGGCGCTGTCGCGCTGCCCGGGGACCCGGCCGTACAGGGCGTAGCAGACGGCGTCGAGCACGGTCGTCTTGCCCGCGCCGGTCGGGCCGTGGACGAGGAACAGGCCAGCCTCTCCGAGCGCGTCGAAGTCGACCTCCTCCGTCCCGGGGAAGGACCCGAACGCGACCAGCCGCAGCCGATGCAGCCTCACGGCGCTCCTCTCGCCGGCCGGAGCGGGACGGCGGCCCGCCCGCTCACCGGCTCTCCTCGATCCGGCAGGCTTCGAGCGCCTGTTCGAGCACGCGTTTCTCGTCGGCGTCCGCCGGCTCGCCGCGGACCTCCCGGACGAAGTCGAGCGCCACGTCGATCTCCGCGCGCCCGGCCATCCGGGGCCGCGGCACGGGCGCCGCGGCGCCCTCCGGCTCGAACGCGAGGGCGAGCGTGTGCGGGAAGCGACGCCGCAGGCGCTCCATCGCCTCGCGGGGACGCACCGGGTCGGTGAGCGTCACCTGGAGCCAGTGCTCCTCGTGGCCGGCGAACCGGGAGCCGGACAGCAGCTCCTCCAGGCACCCCCGCAGCCTGCCGACCGGCCGTGGGACGGGCGCGGGGACGAACTCCACCCGCTCGGCGTCGAGGTCGACCAGCCAGGAGCCCTTGCGGTGGCCGGTCTCGGAGAAGGAGTAGGCGATCGGGGAGCCCGAGTAGCGGACGGTCTCGGTCATGACCTGACGCCCGTGGAGGTGGCCCAGGGCCACGTAGCCGACCCCGGAGAAGGCGCTCAGCGGCACGTGGGAGACGCCGCCGACGCTGATGTCCCGCTCGCTGTCGCTGGCCTCGCCGCCGGTGACGAACGCGTGGGCGAGCACCACCTTGCGCGGGGCCGGGTCGGCCCGGACGCGGTCCATCACGTGGGAGATCGCGGCGGTGTGGCTGCGCTCGGCCAGCTCCCACGGGCCCCGGACCAGCTCGGGCTCCAGATAGGGGATGCCGTAGAAGGCCACGCCGCCGATGACGACGGGCTCCCAGGCCCGCCCGGGGTCGGTGCGCAGGTGCACCCGCTCCATGAGGTCGGCACCGAAACCGAGCCGCACGGCGGAGTCGTGGTTGCCGCTGATCAGCACGGTGTGCACGCCGAGCGCCTTCAGCCGGGCGAGCGCCTCGTTGCACAGCGCGACCGCGTCCACCGGCGGCAACGCCCGGTCGTAGACGTCTCCGGAGATCGTCACGACGTCGACCCGCTCGGCCCGCGCCGTCTCCACCAGGTGGTCGACGAAGGCCGCCTGGGCGCTCAGCAGGCTCTCGCGGTGGAACGACCGGCCGAGATGCCAGTCGGAGGTGTGCAAGAGGCGCATGTCGCAGGAAGCTAACAGGTCCCTGCGACAAATGTGGCCCCATCGGCACCACGACCGGCCCGGCCGTTTGATCGAGTAATGACTTATCCTTGAGCCCGAAGAGGAAATCTGGGGAGCTGCCTCATGAATGTCGGGCGGGGCGCCCTGAGCATGATCGCCGGGGCGCTGATGGTGGTTCTTGCCGTCCTCGGTCACCTGTTGTCCCCGCCCGCGTTCGACCCCGCGCCGCTGTCCTCCGCGCAGGAGTTCCGGTCACTGCCCCCGCAGCCCGCCGGCGAGGTGCGCCCCGTGGCCACCACGGCCAGGTTCCGTACCGAGACCGTGAACGTGCCCGCCAGGAACGAGACCCTCAGGGCGACGATCCGGTCGCCCCTGACCCCGGGCAGGCACCCGGCGATGGTGTTCGTGCAGGGGTCGGGGTCGGGCGACGGCGGGGAGTTCACCCAGCAGGCCGAGTGGCTGGCCAGGGCGGGCATCGTGACCGTGGCGTACGACAAGCGCACGGTGGGCTACTCCTTCCGCAACCGCGACTTCTCACTGCTGGCCGACGACGCGACGCGCATGCTCGACGTGCTCAGGCGGCGGCCCGACGTGGATCCCGCCAAGACCGGGATGTGGGGGGTCAGCGAGGGCGGGTGGGTCGTGCCGATCGCGGCCGCCCGCCATCCCGAGGTCGCCTTCGTGGTCCTCGTCTCGTCTCCGAACGTCTCGCCGATGCGCCAGGTGGCGTGGGCGCTCAACGAGCAGCTGGTGCGCCTGCACGCCCCGACGGGGGTCCGCGACCTGCTGACCAGGGTGATGGGCGGGGTCGGCTTCGACTTCCTGCGCTACGACGGCGTCCCCGCGCTGCGCGGGATCACCCAGCCCGTCCTCGCGCTGTACGGCACCGACGACCCCTCCATCCCGTTCGTCGAGAGCACCGAGACCCTCACCCGCGCCCTGGAGGACGGCGGCAACGGCGACTACACGATCCGGTTCCTGGCGCAGGCCAACCACGCCATGCGGACGGGCGGCGGGAGCTTCGCCCACGACTACCTGCCCACGCTCGCCAACTGGATCGACGGGCTCCCCGGCGACGCGACGGCGGCACCGCGAATAGCGGGGGCCACTCCCGTGCAGCGGTTCCAGGCCAGCGACGTGCCGGACGCCCCGTGGTGGGGCGACAGCACGTTCCTGTGGCTCACGCTGTGCCTCGCCGCCGTCGGCTACGTCGCGGCGCCCGTGACGGAGATGGTCGTCCGGCTGCGCGGCCGCGACCCGCGGCTCCAGGCGAACGTCCAGCTGTGGCCGTCGATCCGCCGCCGCCTGCGCAGGATGGCGTGGACCGGCCTGGGCGAGCTGGCCGCGGTCATGGCGTTCGTCACGCTCATCGTGCTGTTCTCGGTCAACCAGGCCGGGGCGTGGCCCGCGGTGCAGGCCGGGTGGCTGGTCGTACGGCTGCTGGTGGTCGTGATGCTGGTGCAGGAGGTGACCACCGTCATCGCCGTCGCCGCCGGCCTGCGGGACGGGTGGGAGCCGACCCTCTGGCAGCGCTGCGTGCTCGCCGGCGTCCTCGGCGGCACCGCCCTGCTGCTGCTAACGGCCGCCTACTACGGGCTGTTCGCCTTCCCCTGGTAGGCCGTGCTTTCTCTCGGGCCGGCGATCGCCGTTCCCGGGTCAAATGGCGGCATGGACTCGCCCGGCTGTCGTCATGCGTCCGTCCCCGGCGGTGGCGGGCGCCTTGAATTGACACGTGTCTTCCTCTGGTGCGCCGGACGTCCCCGCGCCGAACGCCCCCGCGCCGGACGTCCCGGCGCGGACGGCGGCCGCGCTGATCGGCTGGGTGGCGCTCTCGGTGGTGTTGCCGGGCGCCGCGCACCTGCGGGGCGGGTGGTGGCGCACCGGCGCCCTCCTGCTCGGCTCCTACCTCACCACGGTCGTCTGCCTGATCGCGATCTTCACCGGGGCGGACGCGGGGCTCGCCGGCCGGGCGCTCAACTGGCTGACACAGATGAGCCTCGCCGCCGCCGTCTGCGGCGCCGCCTGGTTCTGCCTCGTGATCCACTCCTTCCTCGTCCTGCGGCCGGGGACCCTCCCGCGCGGCGGGCAGATCGTGACCGGGGCGGTCTGCGGGTTCCTCGCCGTCGTGGTGGCCGCGCCGTTCGCGCTGGCGGCGCAGTACCTCTCCGTCTCCCAGCGGACCCTCGACACGGTCTTCACCGGGGACGGCGCGAACGGGCAGGGGCGCGACCCGTGGGCCGGCCGCGACCGGGTCAACGTGCTTCTCCTGGGGGGCGACTGGGGCGAGGGCCGGGTCGGCGTGCGCACCGACAGCATCAACGTGGCCAGCGTCGACCTGCGCACCGGCAAGGCCCTGCTGCTCGGCCTGCCGCGCAACCTCGAACACGTGCCCTTCCCGCCCGGCAGCCCCATGGCCCTGCGGTTCCCCTACGGCTTCGAGCTGCCGGAGAGCCGGCCCGGCTGGCGTGAGGATCTGCTGTTCTCCGTGTGGCAGTACGCCGACGACCACCCCGAGCTGTTCGGCGGCCGCAGGCACATGGGGGCCGAGACGCTGAAGGAGACGATCGGCTACATCCTCGGCATCAGGGTCGACTGGTACGCCCTCGTCAACATCTGGGGTTTCGCGAAGATCATCGACGCCCTCGGCGGCCTGGTCCTCACCGTCGACCGGGACATCGTGTTCGGCAAGTACGACGAGGGCGTGGTCCGCGCGGGCACCCGCCGGCTGAGCGGCGCCGAGGCGCTGTGGTACGCCCGATCTCGCACCTACAGCGACGACTACAACCGGATGCGGCGTCAGCGGTGCGTGTTCGGCGCGCTGCTCCGCCAGGCCGATCCGCGAGCCGTGCTGGGCCGGTTCACCGAGATTGCGTCGGTCGCCCGAAGGATCGTGCGCACCGACATCCCCCGGCCGATGCTGGAGCACCTGGTGCCGCTGGCCTGGAAGGTCAAGCACGCGGAGGTGACCAGCCTGCAGTTCGTGCCGCCGCTGATCAGCACGGCCTACCCGGACTGGGAGCGGATCCGCCTGCTCGCCGCGAAGGCCGTCCGCCAGTCGGTCCGCGAGCCGGACGGCCCCTCGCACCCGCGCCTGCGGCCCGGCCCCACGCCGGAGCCCGCCTCCGGGCCCATCGACGAGGGCTGCGGCGCGCTGTGACTGGCCGGACGTCACCGGCCAGAGGTCCACA
The DNA here is from genome assembly GCF_040802045.1 of Microbispora sp. NPDC049125. NCBI lineage: Bacteria > Bacillati > Actinomycetota > Actinomycetes > Streptosporangiales > Streptosporangiaceae > Microbispora > Microbispora sp. NPDC049125. The sequence goes on from NZ_JBEZDW010000010.1 coordinate 176,178, forward strand.
CGGGGAGCATATCTGCGCCGGCATTGCGTCACGGATCACTTCTGCTCATCAGGGTGGAAGAACCTCATCCCCACACAGCCATCACCGTGCGCGAGGGATTCGTCGCTGTCGGTAGTGTGCGGCTCATGCCAGGAATCAGGCACGAGATGCCTCTCGAGTTCATCCGCAACCGCCCCATGACCGCGGTCGAACTCTTACGCGACGCCGCCGGCGTACCGCCGCCGCCGTTCGCCACCGCCACCGTGGAGGAGGTGGACTGCACACAGCTCACCCCGGTGGAGTTCCGCGCCGACTCTGTCGTCGTCCTTCGCGACGAGGCCGGCCGGCCCCGCATGGCGCTGATCGTGGAGGTGCAGAACCGCCATGACACGCGCAAGCGGTACAGCTGGCCGGTGTACGCCACGGCGTTGCGGGCCCGCCTGGGATGCCCCACCACGCTGATGGTCATCTGTCCCGATCAGGCGATGGCCCGCTGGTGCCGGCAGTCCATCGTCCTGGGCCCCAGCGGGGTGGTGACGCCGGTGGCGATCCATCCCGGGCACGTCCCGATGATCACGGACGTGGAGCGGGCCCGGGAGTGTCCCGAGCTGGCCGTGCTGTCGGCGGTCGCGCACGGAGAGCGGCCGGAGGGTTCGGAGGCGCTGGCGGCGATGCTGGCGGCCCTGGAGACCCTGGACGCCGATCAGGCCAAGCTATATTTGAACTACGTGTTCACCGCGCTACCCAGCGTGGCGCGCAAGCACCTGGAGGGGATTGTGACCACGCTCGCGGAGTACTACGAGAACCAGGCCCAGCAGTACCTGTCGCACTGGGTCGACCGCGGCCGTGAACAAGGCCGTGAAGAGGGTGAGGCACGGGGAGAGGCGAAGATGCTCCTGGCGGTGCTCCACGGCCGGGGGCTCGACATCTCGCCGGAGGTCCGCGAGCGCATCACCGGCTGCTCCGATGTGAACCTGCTGGAGGCCTGGGGCCGGCGGGCCGCCGTCGTCGCGTCCGCCGAGGACCTGTTCACCTGATCGCGGGTCCCCGATCCGCGAGGAAGGGAACGCCAGGCGACGACATCCCCCGGGGGCAACGCCCGGGCGGCGCCCCCGGGCTCGTGCGCCCGTCGCGCCCGGGCCAGATCACCGGTCGGGACGTGCCCCTTCAGACGCGACATCAGACGCACCCCCGCCGGCGTGACCCCGGCCGGCGTGCCCCTCAGGCATGACCCGTCAGACCCGGAACGACTCCCGGGCCATGCGGCGCACCCGCGACTCGTCGACGGTGTGACCCAGGCCGGGCTGGGTGAGCGGCACGGCCACGACGCCTCCCGAGGCGTCGACCGGCGGCATGACGACCTGCGCGCTGCGCGGCGGCTCCGCCACGTCGCTGGGCAGCGAGCACCCCGGCAGGCTGGCCACGGCGACGGTGGCCGCCCTGGCGAGCCCGGCGCCGAGGCCGCCGGCGCAGACGATGTCCCACCCGGCCGCCACCGCCCTGTCGTGCGCCTGCCGTACGGCGCCGAGCGAGCCGAACCTCGCCGGGCGCAGCAGCAGCGCCCGGCCCGCCCGGACGTCGACGGCCTCGTCGAGCCCGGCGACCGTGTCGACCTCCACCGCCACCGCGGCCGACACCCGGTCCTGGAGGTCGGCGCTGCTCAGCAGATCCTTGAACGGCCGTTCGATGGCGACCACGCCGTACGCGTCGAGCGCCTCCAGCTGGGCCGTCTCCGTGTAGGCGCCCCGTCCGTCGACGGCGATGGCCAGGCCGGGATAGGCGGCCCGTACGGCACGCAGCGGCTCGACGTCCCAGCCGGGGTGGATGTCGAGCGTGACGTGCCCGTACCCCGCGCAGACGTGCCGGTTGACCCGCGCGACCATGCTCTCCAGCGATCGGTCAGCGGTCAGCCGTACGGTCGCGATCAGGGAGGTGCGGCTTCCGCCGAGCGCGTGGGCCAGGGGGACGCCGGCCATGCGGCCCCACAGGTCCCAGCAGGCCATGTCGCCGGCGGCGCCGCCGGGGATCGCGCCGAGGTCGTACGGGTGCTCCCAGTCGACGCCGAGCAGCGCGGGCAGGGAGCTCTCGAGCTGCCCGCCCTCCGCGGGCTCGACGACCTCACCCCAGCCGACCATGCCGCCGTAGTCGGTCAGCTTCACCAGGACGGTCTCGGGACGCCTGCCGTAGGGCAGGGTCATCCTGAAGACCTCGAGCTCCCGGACACGCGGCAATGGAAATCCCCCTCAGTCAGATCTCCATGGTGCCCGGTGCGCGGGGGTGCTCAGGCACGCGCCCCCGGGGATTCTCGGCGCGGCCGGCGACAAGGGCGCCGGCTCCTGCCATGACGACCAGCAGTGCGAAGCATGCGAGGTAGACGAGCGCCGTCCCGCCGTACGCGGCGAACAGGGCGCCGGTGACGGCGACGGCGACGATCGCGAACACCGACTCCCCGATGCTGAGGGACGCGCTGTTGCGGCCGGCCTCGCCGGGCGCGGACAGCTCCAGGACGAGGACGGACAGCGTCGGGAAGACCAGGCCGATGCCCAGCCCGGCCACCATCCATCCCCCGAACGCGACGAGCACCGGGGTCGCGTGGACCACCGTCAGCGCCGTGACCGAGATCCCCGCCGCGATCAGCGTCGTCCCGGCGCGGATGGTGAGCACCCGGCCGTGCGGCCGGCGCCCCTGGATCCACGACCCGGCGGACCAGGCCAGGGCGCCTCCGGTCAGGGCGAGACCGGACTGGGCGGTGCTGAGCCCCCGCTCGTGGGTGAGCGTCAGCGGCACGAACACCTCGGCCGCGAAGAACGCCCCGGCGGCCAGGCCGCGCAGCGCCACCACCGTGGGCAGACCCCGTGCCGCCCTCAGCGTGCCGGACGGCAGCAGCCGGGGGAGGACGAACGCGAGGACCGCGAGCCCGGCGACGATCAGCGGAAGCCCCTGGCCGGGGGTGCCGCTGCCGTACTGGAGCAGGGCGGCGCCGACAGCCGCGAGGACGCCCCACGCGAGCCTCGGCAGGAAGGTGCGGCCGATCGGCTCCCGTTCCTGCTCGCCCCCCTCGGGGATGCCCCGCCACATGACGAGGGCCGCGGGGGCGGACAGGACCGCGACACCGAGGAAGATCCACCGCCAGCTCCACGTCCCGGCCACGAAGCCGGTGATGGCCGGGCCGACCACCGACGGCAGCACCCATGCCGCGGCCAGCAGCGAGAACACCCGGGGGTGCATCGGGGCGGGGTACACCTTGGCGACCAGTACGTAGAGGGCCACGTTGAACAGGCCGCCGCCGAACCCCTGCAGGAACCTGCCCGCCAGGAAGACCTCCATCGTGGGCGCCAGCCCGGACACGGCGAGGCCGGCGATGAACCCCCCGACGCCGGTCCAGAGCGAGGCGGCGGGCCCCCGCGCGTCGCTCCAGCGTCCGCCCATGACCGTCGCGATGACATTGGCGGCGAGGCCGCCGCTGAACGCCAGGCCGTACAGGCGGTAGCCGTGGAGCTCGGCCCCGATGACGGGCATGGCCGTCGCGACGGCGAGGTACTCGAACGCGACGAGCATGACGAGCGCCACGATGCCGATGCTCAGGGCACGGTAACGCGGGGCGAAGACAGGGGTTGCGGTCACTACCGAATTCACTCTACGGACATTACGGATCAGCGGCCTGGAGCCGCCATGCGAATTTGGTCGTAGGACCTTCGTTCTATGGCGGCGGCCATGAGGTCGGGGAAGGCGTCCGGAGTGCAGGCGAACGCCGGGACGCCCATAGCCGCGAGCGCGGCGGCGTTGTCGTGGTCGTACTGCGGCGCCCCGTCGTCGGACAGCGCGAGCAGAACGATCACCTGGACGCCGGCCGCCGTCATGGCCGCCACCCGGCGCAGCATCTCCTCCCGCACCCCGCCTTCGTACAGGTCGCTGATCAGCAGGAAGATCGTGTCGGCGGGGCGGGTGACGAGGCCCTGGCAGTAGGCGACGGCGCGGTTGATGTCGGTGCCGCCGCCGAGCTGCGTGCCGAACAGCACCTCCACGGGGTCGGCCAGGCGGTCGGTCAGGTCGGCCACGGCGGTGTCGAACACGACCAGCGAGGTCCGCAGCGAGCGCATGGACGCGAGCACGGCGGCGAACACGCCCGAGTAGACGACGGAGGCGGCCATGGAGCCGCTCTGGTCGACGCACAGGACGACCTCCCGCTGCACGGCCTGCTGCCGCCTCGCGTAGCCGACCAGCCGGGACGGCACGACCGTGTTCCGCTCGGGAAGGTAGTTCCTGAGGTTCGCCCGGATCGTGCGGCCCCAGTCGATGTCCGCCGCGCGTCTCGGCCGGTGCGTCCTGCCCGACCGGTCCAGCGCGCCGGTGACCGCGGCGCGGGTGCGCCGCGACAGCCGGGATTCCAGCTCGGCGACCACCTTGCGGACGACCGCCCGCGCCGATTCCCTGGCCCGGTCGGGCATGAGCCGGTTGAGGGACAGCAGGGTCCCGACGAGGTGAACGTCGGGCTCGACTGCCTCCAGCATCTCGGGCTCGAGCAGGAGGCGGGTGAGGTCGAGCCGCTCGATCGCGTCCTTCTGCATCACCTGGACGACGGTCGACGGGAAGTACTCCCTGATGTCCCCCAGCCACCTCGCCACCCGGGGCGCCGAGGCCCCGAGCCCGGCGCCGCGGTCACCTTTCCCGTCGTACAGCGCCGCGAGGGCCGCGTCCATCCGGGCGTCGGCGCCCTCCAGCTGTCCCGCCGCGGCGCCGCCGAGCGCCAGCCGCCAGCGGCGCGCCCGCTCGTCGTCGTGTCCCATCAGGCCCTCCCCACGGTGTCCAGCCCAAGGATGTCCAGCACGGTGCGTACGGCCGCCGCCGCCTGGGCGTCGTCGCAGGCGGTCTCCTGCGGGCCGCCCGCCACCGGCCCGGACCGGACCCGGTCGCCGATCATGCGCCGCTCGGGAGCGGCGAAGGCGCCGAACGTCCGCCGCAGCAGGGGCAGGACGTCGACGAACGTCTCGGCGGACAGCCCGGTGAGCCAGCCGTCCACGGTGGCCAGCAGACGGGCGTCGTGGACGAGCAGCAGGCCGCCGCCGGACAGGAAGCCCTCCATCCACGCCGCGGCCCGCGCGGGCGGGTGGCCCGCTGACATGGAGCGGGCCATGCGGACGGAGACGTCCTCCTCCAGAGCGCCCGCGTCGAAGAGCAGGCGGACGACCTTGCCGTCCACCAGCCCCGGCAGGTCGTCGCGCCGCGCGACGGCGGCCAGCGTCTCCAGCCACGGGCCGGTCTCCATGAGCCCCACCGCCGTGTGGACGCCGTCGATCAGGGCCGTCATGGCCAGGGCCGAGTCGTCGTCCAGCCCGGTGAGGGCCGGCGACAGTCCGGCGCAGATCCGCGCCAGCAGCGAGGCGGTGATGGCGGGCAGCCCCTCGCTGCCGCGTACGTCGCCGTACCGCTGCGCGCGGACCAGGGCGGGGAGCGCCGCCATGAGGTGGCGTACGTCGCTGTCGAGCGCGGCCCGGTCGGTGATGGCACGCAGCACGTGCGGCAGGGCGTCCGGCAGGTGGGCGAGCAGGCACCGCTCGACCAGCGCGGTCAGGTCGGCGAGCGACGGCGCGCCGGAGAGGTCGCGGGCCCGCGCGGTGGCCGCCCCCTCCACCGTGACGCCCCAGGGGGCGGCCTCGATGAGGGCGACGTCGAACTCGGGGTGCCACTCCAGCGTCCACGACTCCTTGAACGTGCCCTTGCCGCGGGCCTGCCGCGGCGTCCCCCAGGGCACGCCGAGAAGGCCGAGGCGGTGCAGGAGCCGGCTGCGGTCGAGATCGAGGGGCCTGCGCAGGTCGAGGTCGTGCTCGCGGGCGACGGCGTCCGGCTTGAGCCGCACGCGCCGCTGCTCCGCCCTGAGGTCGCGCTGGAGGGGCACCATCGGAGTGGAGTCGGGCACATGGCCCAGCCGCTCCCCCACGACCATGCGCCGCTGGATCAGCCCGACTGGCAGCTCGTCGCCCTCGCACAGCACCGCTCTGACCGCCTCGGTGACCTCCGACAGGCCGGCGAGTGGCCTGCCGCGCAGCACGGCCAGCGTCGCGGCCAGCCGTACGGCCTCGATGACGTGGGCGGAGGAGACGGGCAGGTCCTCCTCGCGGAGGATCGCGGCGGCCCGGGCCAGCCAGCGCTCGATCGGGCGGTCGGGCACGGCGAACAGGTGGTCGTACCAGCCGGGCGAGGCGACGCCCGCGCCGTACCCGGCGGCGGAGGCGAGCCGGCCGTGCGTCCACGGCACCCACGTCATCTCCACCTTCACCTTGGGCATCCCCCGCAGGACGCGGTCGTCCTCCGCGACAGGGGGAAGCGTCGTGATCGCGGGCAGGTGCCAGGCGCCGCAGACCACGGCCACGGTGCGGAAGCCGTCCTGCAGGGTCTTCCTGAGGACCTTGCGCATGTGGGCCTCGCGCCGCTCCTCGACGCCCTGAGGGGCGTGGCCCTCACGGACGGCCTCCATGGCCTCGGCGACCACGTCGAGCGTCCCGGCCTCCCCCCGATGCTCGACCAGGTCCTCCCACCACCGCTCGGCGTCGTCGTAGCCGGCGGCCGTGGCGAGCTCCCCGATCGGGTCGCGCGGCACGTCGTCTCCGGACGTCATCGCGAGGCTGTGCGCCGCGGGCAGGTCGCAGAACCGCACCGCCGCCCCGGCCTCCAGGGCGTACGTCATCGCCTGCCACTCGGGGGAGAACACGGCGAACGGCCAGAAAGCGGCCTTGGACGGCTCGCCCGGCACGTGCGCGAGCAGCGCGACGGGTGGCCGCATCGCGGGGTCGGCGGCCAGGCCCACCAGGGCGTCGGCCTCCGGCGGGCCCTCGATCAGGACCGCGTCGGGCCGCAGCCGTTCCAGCTCGGCGCGGACGGCCCTCGCCGAGCCCGGGCCGTGGTGCCGCACCCCGAGGACCGACACGTGGGCGCCCATCCGCTTCGCGCTCCTCGGACCGCCCGTCCCCGAGTCGCGGTCCCCGCCGGCGCCGGTACCGGAGGCGACGCCCGCGACGGCCGGGGACGCCGTGGCGGGATGCCCGGCGGCAGGCTGCACGGCGGCAGGGTGCACGGCGGCGGGGTCAGCCGGCATCGCGGCAGGCCCGGTAGAAGTCGCGCCAGTCCTCCCGGTCGCGCACCACGGTCTCCAGGTACTCCTGCCAGACGACGCGGTCGGACACCGGATCCTGCACGACCGCGCCGACGATCCCGCCCGCGATGTCGGAAGGGCGCAGCACACCGTCCCCGAAGTGAACGGCGAGCACGATGCCGCTGGTCACGACGGAGATCGCCTCGGCCGTGCTCAACGTGCCGCTCGGCGACTTCACCTTCGTCCTCCCGTCGCCGGTCACCCCGGAGCGCAGCTCGCGGAAGACGGTCACCACCCGGCGGATCTCCTCCAGCCCGGTCACGGCCTCCGGCAGCTCCAGTGAGCGGCCGAGCTGGGCCACCCGGCGGGAGACGATGTCCACCTCCTCCTCCGCGCTGGCCGGAACGGGCAGGACCACGGTGTTGAACCGCCTGCGCAGCGCGCTCGACAGGTCGTTGACCCCGCGGTCGCGGTTGTTGGCGGTGGCGATGACGTTGAAGCCCTTCGCCGCCTGGACCTCCTCCCCCAGCTCGGGGATGGGCAGGGTCTTCTCCGACAGCACGGTGATGAGCGCGTCCTGCACGTCCGACGGCATGCGGGTGAGTTCCTCCACCCGGGCGAGCCGCCCCTCGGCCATCGCCCGCATGACCGGGCTCGGCGTGAGCGCCTGCCGCGACGGCCCCTCCGACAGGAGCCGGGCGTAGTTCCACCCGTAGCGGACCGCCTCCTCGGCGGTGCCCGCCGTGCCCTGCACCAGCAGGGTCGAGTCGCCGCTGATGGCCGCGGCGAGGTGCTCCGACAACCAGGTCTTGGCCGTGCCGGGCACGCCGAGCAGCAGCAACGCGCGGTCGGTGGCGAGCGTCGCCACCGCGACCTCCACGATCCTGCGCGGGCCGATGTACTTCGGGGTGATCGGGCCGCCGTCGCCCAGCACGTAGGTGGTGACCGCCCAGGGTGACAGGCGCCAGCCTGGCGGCCGGGGGCGGTCGTCGGTCTTGCCCAGCAGGGCCAGCTCCTCCGCGTACAGATCTTCCGCGTGGGGGCGCAGGACGGTGGTCACACGAGCTCCTTCGACATGTCAGAACGGAACCGGAGGACGGCGGCCAGGTCGGGGACCTCCTCGACCCGCGCGTGCACGGCGGGATCGAGCCTCTCACCGGCGAGCCGGATCAGCTCGCCGGCGTTCCACGGCTGGGCGTCCGCGGTCCGCAGGATTTTCTCGACGACGGCGCCGGCCAGCTGGGGGCCCCACGGCGCCGCCACGCCGCCGAGCATCATGATCAGCTGGCCGTCCACGGGGTGATCCCTGACCAGCCCGGCGGCGCGGTCGGACTGCTCACGCGGCGGGAGGACGGCGAGCAGGTCGGTCAGCGGCTCGACCTCGAACAGGGCGCGCGCCCACTCGGGGTCGTGCTGCAGGATCGCGGCCCGCGTCCAGCCCATGCGGACCTCGCGCGCCCAGTCACCGATGCGCAGGCGGACGATCTGGCCAGGCGTCCGGCCGCCGAGGTGACCGGCCCAGAACGACAGCGGCGTGTGCGCGACGACCTGCTGGAGCCACCAGCCCCGCTGGGCGGTGCCGGCGGGCGGCCGCGCCCTGACGCCGTCGCGCTCCATGGTGCTGTCGCACGCCTTCGGCGGCACCGCCCGCAGGCCGCCCCGGCCGTCGTCGGTGAGGAGGCGGGCCGCCCGCCCCGCCATGCGGCGGCTGAGCCGGGACCCCGGAAGCCGGGTGAGCAGGTCGGCCGCGGCCTGCCGCGCCTCCCGGCGGCGGTCGTCGAGGGCGGCCTCAAGGAACGGCTCGTCGTCCATGGACAGCCCGTCGGCGAGGATCGCGACGAACGCGGCCCGGTCCTCCGGCGTCTCCGCGCCCCAGCCACGTTCGAGCAGCTCACGGGCGCCCGCCGGGTCCTCGCCGCGCAGGCGGGACAGGTAGGCCCGCCTGTCGCCGCTGGTGCCGAGCTCCCACACCTCGCCGGGCGGCACGTGCGCCGGCTCGGCCAGCAGGTAGGACCAGGCGGAGTTGAGCCCGGCGAGCCAGCGGCCGCGCGCGCCGGTGACCGCGCCGAGGTGAGCCCGGATCGAGCGGTCGCGCGCGCCGAGGTCGAGCAGCTCGGGGATCAGCCGGGCGGGCACCCGGACCTCACGCCGGGCGGCGAGCGCCAGCCATTCCGGCAGCAGCCGCGCATGCTCGCCCGAGAGCAGCCGCGCCAGCCGGTCTCCCGCGGCCCGGGGAGCGAGTGGCAGGGTCTCGGCCGGGGCGGGCGCCGGAGCCCGGCCGCTCAGCGGCCGCCGGCCCGCGCGCCCGCGCACCACCTGCACGGCCGCCTGCTCCAGCACGCTCCCCGGTGGCACCGCCCGGCGCTCGGCGCCCACCAGGGCGGCCGAGACCAGTTCCTCCCACGAGGCGTTCACAGCGGCACCACCCTTTCCTCCTCGTCCCAGGTCGTGAGCGGTCTGAGGCCGCCCGGCGTCCATTCGGCGGCGACGGTGACCGGACGGCCGCCGGACACGGCGAGCAGCCGCCAAGGCGGAGCCGACGACGGGTGCAGCGGCAACGCCGCCCCCTCGCCGTCGGCGAGCGCGTCCTCCGACGGCGTGACACCGGACAGGACCACCGGCCAGGAGTCGGCCCACGGGTCGCCGGCAAGCACCTCGGCGATCCGCGCCGGGACCTGGGAGAGCGGCATGCCCGGAGGGGGGCCGGCGGCCACGTGGCCGTGCCTTCCGGCCACCAGGGCCCGGAGCGGCGACGCCCCGGGATAGAACGCCAGGTCGGCGTCGATCGTCGTGCCGGGCACGAGGGACGCGTCGAGGGCCTGCCCCACCGGCGCGAACGACAGAACCATCGCCGGCCGCCCGGTCTTCCGCCCGGCCAGCCAGATCCGGCGGGCGACCAGGCGGTCCTGCTCCTCGTCGCGCCCGCCGAGCACGTCCCAGTGGTCGCGGACGGGGGGCGACGCCAGGACGCTCTCCCTCGTGACCGGGAACCCGATCCTCGACCGCACCGTCTCCCTGAGCTCCGCGGGCAACTCCGCCGTACGGCGGTGCGCCACGGCGAGCAGATGGATCAGGGCGTACTCCCCGAGCAGCAGGCCGGGCCAGTCCTCCTCGCGCAGCAGCCGGGAGAGCCGGGAGACGACCCCCGCGACCCCGGGCGCCTGAGCGTCGACGAGCCGCCGGGCCAGGTCGTCCCAGTCGGCGAGACCGGTCTGGCGAGCCTGCGCGACGCCCTGGGCGATCTGGTCGCACAGCCACCGCTCCAGCTCAGACAGACCCGAGGTGACCCGGCTCTCCCGCTGCTCCGCCGCCGGCCGGCCCTTACCCGGCCGGGGCCCGCGCACGCCGCCGTCTTCCGGGCCGCCACCCTCGGGAGCCCCGCCGCCCGCGTCATCTCCGGCCGGACCACCTAAAGAATCACCCGCGCGATCATCGCCGCCTGGCCCGCTCGTCGCGTGCCCGGCCCCGGTGTCTCCCGCACCGGCCGCCGTGGCGCCCGCCTTCTTCGCGGCGCGGTCCCGGCGCTCGTCCAGCCACTCCGCCGCCCAGGCGGGGGGCGAGGCCGCCGTGGCCATCCCGTCCGCCGACCACAGGAGCAGCAGGCCGAGGGCGTGCTTGCAGGGGAACTTCCGGCTGGGGCAGCTGCACCTGTACGCGGGCTCCGACAGATCGACGCACGTCCGGTACGGCGTGGCGCCGCTGCCCCGGCACTCCCCCCACACCGCCTCCGGAAGCGCTCCCGTTCCGGACCACTTACCGGCCGCGCTGACGCCGGCGGCCGCCTTCCGCGACGCCGCGTCGGGCGCCAGGGCGAGCACCTGGTCCCGGCTCCACCGTTCCATCACGCGCCGCACACTAGCCAGCCCCGCCGACAAAACCGCTCCGCCCGGATCCCGGCGGCCAGAGGTGGGGAAACCTCCTCTGAGGCACGCGGCACACGCGCCTCCCGCACGTCTCGGCGAGGATCCCCGCCCGGCCGCGACGTCAGGCCGCTGGGCGACGGCCAGCAGGCACCGGGGTCGAGCGGTGGTGGTTCCGCGTCCAGTTCGCCGGCGAGGACGTGGCGATGCTCTACTACTCCGACAACTGGACTTCGGAATCTGGGCGGCGGCGTCGGCGAGGCGTCCGCGGTGTGGCGGGCCGAGTGCGACCGGGCGAGGTGGGTCGTGGTCCGCGTCCTCCCTCGACGCGACGGGCACGCACCGGGCGAGCGGCGGGCCGATCACGCTGCGCAGGATCCTCTTCGTCGCCGTGATCGCCAAGTACGCGCGGCACAACGGCCACGCCGACCTGCTGCGGGAGCGGATCGACGGAGCCACCGGCTACTGAGCGGAGGGCCTTGTCGGTGCCGCGTGACATACTCACCAGCGTGATGGCGCGAACGGCGCAAAAGGTTTTGATCGGGCGCTCCCGAGAGCTCAGTCGACTCCGCGACGTGCTCGACGCCGCCGCATCGGGGCTCGCGGGAGTCGCCCTCGTCGGCGGCGACGCCGGGATCGGCAAGACCCGGCTCGTCACCGAGCTGTGCGAGCGCGCCCAGCGGCAGGGGTTCGTCACGCTCATCGGCCAGTGCGCCGAGCTCGGCGACGCCCTGCCGTACCTGCCGCTGGCGGACGCTCTGCGCGGCGCCGCGGCGGACCCGGAGAATCCGGTGGCCAAGGCCCTGAACGCACGGCCGGCGCTCAGGCGCCTCCTGCCGGGGTCCGATCACGGGCCGTCGGACGCGTCGGCCGGAGCGCTGGCGCAGCAGCGGCTGTTCGGATCGGTCCTCGACATGCTGTCGGAGGTGGCTGACGGGCGGCCGGTGCTGTTCGTCTTCGAGGATCTGCACTGGGCCGACCGCTCCACCCGTGACCTGCTGGTCTTCCTCACCCGCATGCTGCAGCGCGAGCGGGTGTGCCTCGTCGGCACCTACCGCACCGACGATCTCCACCGGCGCCACCCGCTGCGGCCCGTCCTGGCCGAGTTGCAGCGGCTGCCGCTGGTCACCGCCGTCGAGCTGCCGCCGCTGAAGAACGACGAGATGGCGGAGTACCTGTCGACGCTCGGCGAGCCCGGCGAGATTCCCGGCACGGGGCCCGGCGGGAGCCTCATCGGAGGGGTGGTCGAGCGGGCCGGCGGCAACCCCTTCTTCGCCGAGGAGCTGCTGGCAGCGGCGGCCGACCACACCCGGCTGCCCGGCACGCTCTCCGACCTGCTGCTCGCCAGGGTCGAGGCGCTCTCGGACACGGCGCGCCAGGTGCTGCGGGTCGCGGCCGTGGCCGGCCGCCGGGTCGATCACGACCTGCTCCGCGACGCGACCCGCCTCAGCGACCTCCCCCTGGAGGACGCGCTGCGCGAAATCGTCTCCCATGGGCTGCTGACCGCCGGCACGGACGGGTACGTGTTCCGGCACGCCCTGCTGCAGGAGGCCGTCTACGACGACCTGCTCCCCGGCGAGCGGACACGCCTGCACGCGGCCTTCGCCGAGCTGCTGGCCGAGCGGGGACGCTCCCCCGCCGAGCTCGCCCATCACCACCTGGCCAGCCACAACCTCCCGGGCGCGCTGAAGGCGTCGGTCGAGGCCGGCCGGCTCGCGGTGGAGCTGGGGGCCCCCGCGGAGGCGCACCGCCACCTGGAGCGGGCCCTTGAGATCTGGGAACAGGTCCCCGGAGCCGAGGAGCTGGCCGGGGACACCAGGGCCCGGATCGCGCTGACCAGCTCGACGGCGGCCGCCGGCAGCGGCGACTACCACCGGGCCGTCTCGCAGCTGCGCAGGCTTCGCACGCTCGTCGACGACCCGATCCTGATCGCGGAGACCAGCGAGCGCATGGCGTACTACATGGCCGACGCCGACGACGACGGGCCGGCGATGATCGCCGCCGCCCGGGAGGCGGTGGATCTCGCGCCTGAGAGCCCTCTGCTCGCCCGGGCGCTCGCCACGTACGCCCGCACATTGTGGGGGAACTACCGGGCCGACGAGTCCGCCGCCACGGCGAAGCGGGCGCTGGAGGTGGCCCAGGCGACCGGCGCCCGCGACGCGGAGGCCAGCGCGCTCGTCTCGCTGGCGCTGTTCGAGGAGGCGGCGGGGACCGCGGAGTGCGCCGAGGAGCTGCTCGCCCGGGCGACATGCAAGCGGTCCGGCGACCTGTCCATCGACCTGCGCGCGCGGTTCAACCACGCGCGCGTGCGGTATGAGCGTGGCGAGCTGCAGGGGGCGGCCGAGATCGCCGCGGCGGGCGTGGACCTCGCCCGCGAGACCGGGCTGACCTGGAGCACCTACGGGACGGACCTGCGCTTCCTGCAGTACCTCGTGCACTACGCGGACGGCGACTGGGACGCGGCGGAGCGGCTGGCCGGCGAGTTCGGCGTTCGCGTCGGGACCCGCGCGGAGGCGCGGCTGTCGTCCTTCGCCCTGTTCGTCGAGGTCGGCCGGGGGCGTCCGGGGGCCGACGACCGGCTCAGGTGGCTCTCCCGCTTCTGGCCGGATGAGCTCGTCACCTACATGGCGCGGGGGATGGCGGCCGAACAGGCGCTGTGGCGCGGCGACCCGGACACCGCGCTGGAGCACGTGTCCGCGATCGTCGAGGTGCTGGAGCCGTTCGACTCCGGGCTGATCCGCATCGCCGCCACCGGCCTGTGGGCGCTCGCCGAGCAGCGGCGGACCGGCGAGCTCGCCGACGACCTGCTGAAGCGGGCCCGCTGGGCGGCGGCCAACAGCCTCACGGGCCCGCGCGTCCAGCTCGGCCCGGAAGGGCATGCCTGGCTGGCCAGGGCGGAGGCCGAATGGCACCGCGCGCACGGCACGGGCGGCGTCGACGTCTGGCGCAAGGCCACCGACGCGTTCGGATTCGGCTTCGTCTACGAGGAGGCGCGGTCCCGCCTGCGTCTGGCGGAGGCCCTGCTGGAGGCCGGTGACCGTGCCGCGGCGCACGCCGAGTGGAGTGCCGCCGCCGCGGTGGCCCAGTCCCTCGGAGCCGAACCGCTGAAAGGCGCCCTCGCCGAGCTGGGGCGGCGCGGCCGCTTCGCCGGCACAGGTCAGAGCGCGGGTCACGTCACGGGCGGCGTCGATGGCCACAGCCCAGGTGACAGCACGGGTCCCGGCACAGGTCGGAGCACGGGTCACGGCACGGGTCGGGGCACGGGTCACGGCACGGGCGGCCGGCTCGCCGGTCTGACCAGCCGCGAGCGTGAGGTCCTCGGGCACGTGGCGGCGGGCCTGGCCAACCGGGAGATCGGCGAGCTGCTGTTCATCTCCCAGAAGACGGTCAGCGTCCACGTCTCCAACATCTTGGCCAAGCTGGGTGTCGCCAGCCGCACCCAAGCCGCCGCCGTCGCCCACCAGGAGGGGCTGCCTGCGGGCGTTCCGGACGAAAATACTGTGTAATCGAGACGCCAGACAGCAAATCGTTCCGGAGGTCAGCGGTGACTCGGCAGATCGTTTCCGTCGTCGGAGGCAAGGACGTCCCCGGGGGCGCCGCCTACGAGTCGATCAACCCGGCGCGGCCCGCGGAGACCGTCGCGACGGTCCTGCTCGCCGACTCCGGCGCGTTCGCCGGCGCCTGCCGTACGGCCGCGGCCGCGCAGCGGGACTGGGCCCGGGTGCCGGCGCCGGTGCGCGGCCGGGTCGTCGCGTCCATCGGGCGGCTGGTCGAGGCGAACGCCGAGACGCTGGCCCGCCTCGTCACCGAGGAGATCGGCAAGCCGTACGCGGAGGCGCTCGGCGAGGTACGGGAGATCGTCGACACCTGCGACTTCTTCCTCGGCGAGGGCCGCCGCCTGTACGGCCAGACGGTGCCGTCCGAGATGCCGGACAAGAGCCTGTTCACCTTCCGCGTCCCGGTGGGGGTGGCCGCGGTGATCACGGCGGGCAACTTCCCGGTGGCCGTCCCCTCGTGGTACCTGGTGCCGGCGCTGCTGTGCGGCAACGCCGTCGTCTGGAAGCCGGCGGAGTACGCCGCGGCCTCGGCGCACGCGCTGTTCCGGCTGTTCGCCGCGGCCGGCCTGCCCGACGGCGTGCTGAACGTCGTGTTCGCCGGCGGCGAGGCGACGTACGAGGGCCTCGACCGGGCGCTGGACGAGGGCACGGTCCACAAGGTCGGCTTCACCGGCTCCAGCGCCGTCGGGCGCAGGATCGGCGAGCTGTGCGGCCGCCACCTGCAGTCGCCCTGCCTGGAGCTCGGCGGCAAGAACCCGATGGTCGTCATGCCCGACGCCGACCTCGACCTCGCCGTGGAAGGTGCCCTGTTCGCCGGCTTCGGCACGGCGGGGCAGCGGTGCACCTCCCTCGGCACGGTGATCGTGCACGAGGACGTCCACGACCGGTTCCTCGCCGCGTTCACCGAGGCCGTCCGCGACGCCAAGATCGGTGACCCGGCCGGCGACGTGCTGTACGGCCCGATGCTCGACCACCGGTTCGCCGAGCGGTACGAGGAGTACCTCGGCTGGATCCAGCCGCACCACCGGGTGCTCCCCGGGCCCACCGGCCGGATGGACGGCGAGGGCCTCTTCTACCACCCGGTGATCGTCGACGGCGTCCGTCCCGGCGACCGGATCTTCCTGGAGGAGACGTTCGGGCCGATCGTGGGGGTGACCACCTTCACCACGCTCGACGAGGCCATCGGCCTGGCCAACCGCCCGGGCTACGGGCTGTCGTCGTCGATCTACACGAGCGACCCGAAGGCGGCCTTCCGGTTCCGCGAGGGCGTCTCGGCGGGCATGGTCAGCGTGAACAACTCGACGTCGGGCGCCGAGGCGCACCTGCCGTTCGGCGGGAACGGCAAGTCGGGCAACGGCAGCCGGCAGAGCGGGATCTGGGTGCTCGACCAGTTCACCCGCTGGCAGGCGATGAACTGGGACTACTCGGGCCGCCTGCAGAAGGCCCAGATGGACGTGGCGGACATCACGCCCGACCTGGCCTTCCGGATCTGACCACGCCTGGTCCCGTCGGCCCTGATCACGCCTGGTCCCGCCGGCCCTGACCACACGCGGGCGGCCTTCCGGATCTGATCACGCCCGAACGGCCGGCCCGCCCCCCTCGGCGGGCCCGCCGACGGGCCGCCGGACGTCAGGGAGCGTCGGGGCCGCGACGGCCGTCGTAGCCGAGCAGCCGCATGGCGACCTCCGGGTCCATGGCCGCCGCGAGCAGCTGGGCGCGTTCGGCCGCGCGGTCTCTCGCCTCCTCCGCCTGCCTGCGCCCGCTCTGATGGGTTCGCACCACCATGACGGCGACCGCGATGCCGCCGACCACCGCGATGAGCGCCACGGTCAGCAGGACGGCCGTGGCCGCGGACACGCCGCTCCGCGCACCCGTGAGGGCCATCCCGTTCGACCCGCTCGCGACCATCATGCCGAGCAGCAGGAACAGCGCCACCGCGAGGACGACGCCGACCACGGCCCACAGCATGCGCCCCGAGCTCCTGCGCGGAGCCGCCGGCGGTGTGGCCAGGGGTGGGGGGACCGGTGACGGCTGGCCGTTCCATGGGACGAACTCCGGCTGGACCGGCTGCAGCACGTGGCCCCCGTTGTAGGCGCCGTTCGGCTGCACGGTGCTGAGACCGGAGGACGGCGCGCCCGCCGACGCCACCACGATCGAGTGCTCCAGCGTCCGCACGACCGGGACCGGCAGCTCGACCGGCACCGCGCTGTGGCCCTGGTGGGCCTCCACGGCGGACCGGTGGTAGGCCTCGATCTCCTCGCAGAACTCGTCGGAGTTGTACACCGTGCCGTCGATGAGCGGGCCGGGCCTGCCCTCGATGACCGCGACCACGTCGTCGCCGTTGAGCGTCTTGTGCTGCTCCAGGGCGTGCGCGACCGACAGGACCGTCCGCCGGTTCTCCCTGATGAGGTCGGCCGTCTTCTCCAGCAGCTGCGCGAGGTTGAACTCGATCCGCTCGGGGAGCATGTCGGGCACCATCTCGTCGGACCTGGCCACCGGGCTCGCGGTGAAGCCGATGCCTCCCCCGCCGCCCCCGCCGGGCCGCTGCGACGACGCCTTGCCCTCGCGCAGGCCCAGCTCCTGCAGGGCGGGCAGCGAGGCGACGCCGATGCCCATCCCCCAGTGGGCCTCCATGAGGCCGGTCAGCATGGTCGCGGACATCAGGTCGCTGGACACGCCGGAGGAGTTGTCCTCGCCGAAGAACATCCGCTCGCCGGCCAGCGAGGCGAGGGAGACCATGATGTCCGCCTCGTACTCCGACTTCCAGCGGGTGAACTGGTCCTCCGGCTTGATGCTGGCGACCATGCCGAGGTAGTCGGCGCCCTTCTCGATCGTCGCGAGGTCGATCTCCAGGTGGTGCCGGGTGCGGTAGGCCACGACCGCGTGGCAGGCCTCGTGCACGGCCACCGCGTGCCGTTCGCGCTCGATGTACTCGACGTCCTCAGGCGGGCCGAGCTGCTTGAGCCGCTTGGCCCGCATCACGTCCGACCAGGTGATGACCTCGCGGCCGTCGCGGATCGCCGTGATCAGCGACTCGTTGACGAGGTCCTTGATCGTGGCGCCGGTGGCGTACGGGGTGATGGTGGCCAGCTTGTCGAGCTGGTCGTCGGTGAGCTGGTGGCTGACCTTGTCGAAGTACCCCTTGTAGGTGCGGATCCGGCCCGCCTTGGACGGGTAGCCGACCTTGTAGATGCGGTCGATGCGGCCGGGCCGCAGCAGCGCCTCGTCGAGGGCCTCCGGCAGGTTGGTCGCCATCATGATCAGGATGCGGTACTTCGGCGGCGGCTTGGGCCGCATGCCGAGCAACCGGCGGACGTGCCGGTTGATGAACCCGCGGGGCTTCTTCAGGCCGGAGATCTCGGTGAGCAGCGCCTCCAGCGTGCCCATTCCGCCACCGCCGCCGCCCATGCCCCCGCCGTACATGATCCGGTTGACGAGCATGCCGGTCCTGGGCATCCGCGCGGGGGCGGCGGGCTCGGCGGCCGACTGGCGCCCCAGCACGGTCCGCGTGTGCGGGTCGAGGTAGGCGAAGCCGTGGCAGCCGGCGTTCTCGAACGGCGCGGGCGCCGAGCGTCCCCAGCCGCCGGGGCCGCCCTGGGCCAGCGCGCCGCGGTTGCCCAGCGCGTCGGCCTCGTCGAAGAAGACGATCACGCCGCCGTACCGGAGGGCGAGCTTGCGCAGCTTGCGGAACAGCGACTTGACCTTCAGCACGCCCACGCCGAAGAACATGTTGATGAACGCGCCGGGGTCGACGAAGACGTACGGCTTGCCGGTCGATCCGGCGACGGCCTCGGCCATCAGGGTCTTGCCGGTGCCGGGCGGGCCCCACAGCAGGATGCCGCTCGGCACGTAGCCGCCCCTGGCCTCGATCTCGTCTGGCCTCTCCAGGAAGACGATGTTCTCCTTGACGCGCTCGACCACGTGGTCCTGGCCCCAGACGTCGGAGAAGCGCGTCTTGATGTCGTCGGGGTAGTAGACGTCGACGCCGCCGCGCGACAGGAACCAGAAGATGGCCACGAACTGGCCGACCGCGACCAGCATGATCAGCACGAGCTGCAGGACGGTGGGCAGGAAGCCCCAGATCGTGGCGGGCACGTTGGCCAGCGCCTCGAAGGGCGACACGCTCTGCACCTTGGCCAGCACGAGCGCGATGACCGCGATCCAGACGACCCACTTGATGGCGCGGGCGATGCGGTAGCGGTTCCAGTCGTTGAACCGGCGGTGCGACCAGCGGTTCCAGCCGCCGAACACCTTGCTGGTCCAGAAGCGGTGGTAGCCGGCCCACCGCTCGCTGACCAGGAAGTGGATCTGCCGGAGCAGCTCGATCCCGGCCAGCCACAGGATCCACGACGCGTCGCGCACGGTGAGCAGGAACGCGTCGGAGAGCGTGATGATCCCCTGGTAGGTCGCCGCGGTGTTCCACACCAGCACGCCGAACGCGATGGCCAGCAGGAGCAGGAACTTCGTGCGGTCCCACAGCGCCAGCCGTTTCCTGGTCGCGGGGTCGCGGTCCTCGGGACCCGACCCCGGCTCGCGGAGCCCCTCAGCGTGGTACTGCGGTGGGAGGGCCGTGCTCATATGAGGAGCTCCTTCATTGGTTAAGAAGGCGCTTGACCTTGAAGGACTGCGCGATCATGTCGATTTCCGCGGCCTTTTCGCGATAGCACTTGGCCGAGCAGCGGATGAGCAGCGTGGAGACCTGCGTGCCGTCAGCCGACAGGAACGCGGTCTGGTCGAACGTCTGCACCGGTCCGCCGGCCAGGCGGAAGTTGAACACGCTGCGCACGCCACGGACCCCGTCCTGGACGGGCAGCACCTTGTCGTCCAGGAGCTCGAACTCCTTGAACGGGTTCTCCACGTCGGTCTCCATCTTCTGCCGTTCGGTCTCGGAGATCGCGACCGGCAGGTTGATGGAGTTGCGCAGCGTGTTGAGCGAGACCTGGTTCATCTCGGTCTCGGTCAGCTTGCGGACCTTGGCCAGGGCGAACGGCTTGTCGTCGGCGCCCTCCGGCCCGATCAGCAGATGGTCGGCCGACGGCGGGGCCTGCGCGTCGTAGGCCACTATCCAGGTCAGCTTCTTCAAAGCCTGCACGGTGGCGGACTCGGTGTCTCCGAAGAGCTTCTGCTCGAGGACCCGCTGGTCGATCTGGCGCCAGCTGGACGGGACCTTGAAGTAGGTCGCTCCGTCGTCGTCGCGCACATACGTGTACTGGGGGCCGGCACAGCCGGACAGCGACGGGGCGACCAGGGCCGCTGCCACAGCCGCTCCCACCACCCCGGACCTTACGCGCGGTCTTTCCACCAGGGCGCAACCTCCGCTTTACGGACCTACGCGGTAGTAGTGCCCGTTTTCCGATTATCACTCCCGCCTTGGTTCGGCGCCATCTTGGAAAACTTGACCAAATCTTGGCCGAACCTTGGCTCCTCTTGTGACTTGCCGTCGAGGCCGATCCGGGCAGGAATAGTTGAGATGTCAATAATTGTTCCGAGGAACACTATTGGCATCCCAGCTGAGGAGACCTCGATGCCCGCCGTCACCGCCGACACCCTCACTCTTCCGCGCCTGCCACGCCTTCCGGAAGACGGCACGCGGTGGCGCAAAGTCGCCCGTGTCATCACCGCGCAGCGCCACCTCGAAGGCGAGGGATTCGCCGTACGACGTCCCTTCCCCGGTGTGGACCTCTCACTCGCCGATCCGTTCCTCCTTCTCGACCACATGGGCGCGGTCGAGTACGCGCCCGGCGAGGCCAAGGGCACTCCGTGGCACCCGCACCGCGGCTTCGAGACCGTGACGTACATCATGGACGGCGCGTTCCAGCACCGGGACACCCATGGCGGCGGCGGTCTCATCACGGATGGCGATACCCAGTGGATGACGGCGGGAAGCGGGCTGCAGCACATCGAACAGCCGCCGCCCGAGCTGGTGGCCGCGGGCGGCCTGTTCCACGGCGTCCAGCTGTGGGTGAACCTGCCGCGCGCCCAGAAGTGGACGCCTCCGCGCTATCAGGACATCCGCGGCGGGGACGTCACGTTGCTCGCCGGCGACGACGGCTCCTCGCTCGTCCGCGTCATCGCGGGATCGCTGGCCGGCCACGAGGGGCCCGGCGTCACCCACACGCCGATCACGCTCCTGCACGCGACGGTCGCGCCCGGCGCCCGGCTCACCCTGCCCTGGCCGCGCGAGTTCAGCGCGATGGTGTACGTCCTGAGCGGCGACGGTCACATCGGCCAGGACGACCGGCCGCTCGCGGAGGGCCGCCTCGGCCTGTACGGCCCCGGCGGGGACGCGCTGTCGATGCGGGCGGCCGACCGCCAGCCGGTCGCGTCCCGGCAGGGCTGGGAGATCCTGGTGCTCGGCGGCCTGCCGATCCGCGAGCCGGTCGCCCGCTACGGGCCGTTCGTCATGAACAACCGCCAGGAGATCGTCCAGGCGTTCGAGGACTTCCAGGCGGGCCGCATGGGCGTCGTCCCCGCTGAGACGGTGCCGCACCGCACGGCCGCCGACGAGGCGCTCTGACACAACCGGCCGGCCCCTGTAACACCCGGCCATCCCTAACACGACATCTTGATGCATGTGGTGAGGAACGTCAGGCGACCGGACACGGGGGGCTGGAGAACATGAAGCAGGTCAACGAAGGGGACGTGCCCGGCGAGGAACCGGACGGCTTCTTCGGGGTGACGGTCGAGCGCATGTTCTCCGAGGTGTGGTCCCGGCAGGTGCTCTCGACGCGTGAGCGCCGTCTGCTGCTCCTCGGCCTCCTCGTCGGCCAGGGTCTCGACGACGCCATCGAGCGCCATCTGGACACCGCCCTGCGGGTCGGGGAGCTCAGCGCGGAGGAGTTGCGGGAGACCGTGGTCTTCCTCACCCTGTACGCCGGCTGGCCCCGGGCGGCGAAGCTCAACGCGCAGGTGGAGGAGCTGATCGCCCGCTGCGGGCGGACGTAGCGGCGGGGGTGGGTACGCTGCCGTCATGCCCACCGCACTCATCACCGGCGCGACCGCCGGGATCGGCGCCGCGTTCGCGCGCCGCCTCGCCGCCGACGGCTTCTCCCTGGTCCTCGTCGCCCGCGACGAGCGCAGGCTCGCCTCCTCGGCGTCGGCCCTGCACAAGCGGTACGGCGTGGACGCCGAGGTGCTGGCGGCCGACCTGTCCCGCGAGGAGGGGCTGGCGGCCGTCGAGGAGCGGCTCGGCCGGGGAGTGGACCTGCTGGTCAACAACGCCGGCTTCGGCCATCCCGGCGGCTTCCTGGACACCCCCGTCGCCGACGAGCTGACCATGCTCCGGTTGCACTGCGAGGCCGTTCTCCGGCTCACCCGGGCGGCCCTGCCGTACATGATCGGGAAGGGCCGCGGGGGCGTCGTCAACGTCGCCTCGGTGGCCGCGTTCTTCCCGCGCGGCACCTACAGCGCGTCGAAGGCCTGGGTGGTGAGCTTCAGCGAGTCGGCCGCGGCCGAGGTCGGCGGCGCAGGCGTGCGCGTCATGGCGCTGTGCCCGGGCTTCGTGCGCACCGAGTTCCACGAGCGGGCGGAGATCGACGTGTCCGGCATTCCCCGCCCGCTGTGGCTGCCGGCCGGGCGCGTGGCCGACGACGCGATGCGCGACCTCGCCCGCGGCGTGCGGGTCAGCATCCCGTCGGCGCGCTACAAGGTGATCGCGGCGATCGGCAGGTACGTGCCGAGGTCGCTGATGAACCTCGTGGCGCAACGGCTCGGCCGCTGAGCCGAAGCCCTCACTCAGGACATGGCGGCCTTAATCGGTGTAGTTCTGCCCCAGAGGCTTGCCGGGGACCGGCTTGGCGATGACGGCGACGGGGATGAAGAAGCAGATCTGGCCGATCGCCATGGTGAGCGTCCAGAGCGCCTTGTCGTCGTAGTGGGCGGACACCTCGGCGTACAAGTCGCCTGGGACGCGCTCCCCGGACGGGTTCGGGGTGAGGACGGCCTCCACGAGCGCGAGCGCGGCCCGTTCGGCGGCGGTGAAGTAAGGGGCGTCCCGCCATGACGCCACGGCGGTGATGCGCTCCTCCGTCTCCGCCGCCTTGCGGAGGTTCTCGGTCTGCCGGACGGTGTGGTAGGTGTTGCCGGCGATCTGCCCGGCGCGCAGCTGCACCAGGAAGACGGTGGTGTGCGGGATCGAACCGTTCATGACGGCCTTGGACATGGCCGCGGCGATCGTCCCCACTTCGGGGAAGAACCGGCTGGGGTCGGGCAGACGCGACTTGAGTGCGTCCTGCTCGGCCGTCGTGGGTGTGGACATCGTGAGGTGTTCCTTTCTCGGGCGGCGATCCGCGTACGGGCCGGGGTCGCCGAGCCTTTCCGCGTGCCGGATGGTGTCTCAGGAGTCCGACGACACGACCGCCGGGAATGTGAGGCGGCCGCCGGCCTCACAGTCCGGCGCGCTGTCTCGTCGATCTGGTGAGGGCAGCCGCACCGAGGGAGCCGACGACACCATGACAACCCCATCCGAGCCGGGACACGCCGAGCCCGACCCGAACCTGGACGCGATCGTCAGCGAGCGTCGTCACCTGATCAATCTCGCCTACCGGCTCCTCGGCTCCCTGGCCGACGCCGAAGACGTCGTACAGGAGACGTACGCCCGCTGGTACACCATGTCCCGGCAGGGGCAGGAGGCCATCGAGTCCCCCGGCGCCTGGCTGACGAAGGTCGCGGGCCGCATCTGCCTCGACCTGCTCGGCTCGGCACGGGCCCGGCGGGAGCGCTACGTGGGCGAATGGATCCCGGAGCCGCTGCCCGATCGTACGGAGTGGACCGGCGGGCGGCCGGGCGGCGCCACGGCCGACCCGGCGGACCGGGTCACCCTCGACGAGTCGATCAACATGGCCTTCCTCGTCGTGCTGGAGTCGATGACCCCGGCCGAGCGCGTCGCGTTCATCCTGCACGACGTCTTCCGCTACTCCTTCGCCGAAGTGGCCGACGTCGTGGGCCGCAGCCCGGCGGCCTGCCGCCAGCTGGCCTCCTCGGCCCGCCGCCGCATCCGCGCCGCTCAGGCTCCCACGACCCCGGCGGCCAAGCAGGCCGGCGTCGTCAGGGACTTCAAGCAGGCATGGGAGGCCAAGGACATCGACGCCCTCATCGGCCTGCTCGACCCCCACGCCACGGCGATCACCGACAGCGGCGGCCTGGTCAACGCCGTGCTCCGCCCGATCGAGGGCCCCAGGCAGATCGCGCGCTACGCCATCGAGATCACCGGCAGGATCCCCGGCCTGACGATCCTGGAACGTACGGTCAACGGCCTGCCCGGCCTGGTGGCTCAGCAGAACGGCGTCACCGTGACCGTGATGGCCTTCGACGTCGCGGGCGACCGGATCACGCACATCTGGGCGGTGCGCAACCCCGACAAGCTCCGGCCGTGGACGCAGCAGCCACAGCAATAGCCAGACGTCCGGTCGTGGTCACGCCCGGCGGCGGTGAGCGGTGACGATCCAGGCGCGGGAGCCGAACCAGACACCGTCGTCGCTCAGGCGCGCGGCGAGCGCCTGACGTAAACGCTCGTCCGCGCGGGCCGCGGCGGCGGGATCCAACCTTTTCAGGGCTTCGCTGGTGCACGTGAAGCCGTGGACCCAGTCGAGGGCGGCGGCCACGTCCGGACCGTAGTAGACCGGTTCCCGGACGTCGGTGAACGCGACGCCGGCGAACCCCGCGGCCTCCAGGATCTCCCGCACGGCCGGCGGGTCGGCGAGCGAGAACGGATCCGGTCTCGCCGGAGCACCAGCCACCGGCCCTTCGGCCGCTTCGAGGGACCGGCGGATTGCGACGTCCCACTCGTTGCGCTCGTGAGCCTGCCAGACCATCATCACCAGGCGCCCGGCCGGGCGCAGCGCCCGCCCGATGTTGGCGAACGCGGCGACGGGGTCGCCGAAGAACATCGTGCCGAACCTGCTCATCGCCAGGTCGAAGCGCTCCCGCGGAAAGGGGTGGGCCTGCGCGTCGGCATGCTCGAAGGCGACGTTGCCGACCCCTTCCGTCCGGGCCAGCTCGCGGGCGCGCTCGATCGCGCGCGCCGAGACGTCGACCCCGAGCGCACTGCCCGCACGCGCCGCACGCGCGGCCTGCCGGGTCGTCTGCCCGGCGCCGCAGCCGATGTCGAGGACGTGGTCGCGGGGCTGGACGCCGGCGGCCCGGCGCAGCACCTCGTTGTGCCGCCGCAGTTCGGCGTCGTAGCCGCTGGGGCCGGGCGTGAGTTCTCCTGAGGCGTGTCGCATCGTGGTCCCTTCACGGCATCGTGGTCCCCTTCACGGCGGCGGGCGCCGCCCGGGCGCTGTCGGTCACCGGCATCCATCATGAACGCCCCCCGGCCGTGGTCCGCCGCGATTCGCGCCAAGGCGCCGGTGGACCGCCCACGGCCGGATACCGGGCCGCGCGTCGCCTCACATTCCCGGCGGTCGCGTCGTCGGACTCCTTGGGACACCGTCAAGCACGCGGATCGTCTCCGTCTTCACCCGTCCCGCAACCGTCAAGGAGTCACCCGTGTTCTTGCGTGTCGCGATCATCCTGCAGACCCTGGCCCTCTTCGCCGCCCCGATCACCGCCGGCCTGTTGCTGTCCTCGCCCAGTGGACGGGCATGGCACAGCGCCGCGGCGTACGGGGTGTTCACGGTGGCGGTGCTGCATCTGGTCACCGCGATCCTGGTGTGGCGGCCGGGCGGCGGCTCGCCCGGGCCCATCCTGTACGCGGCCGGGTTCCTGGGGCTCACGCTGGCCCAGATAGCGCTGGGCATCGCGCACATGAAGACCCTGCACGTCCCGCTGGGCGTGCTGTTGTTCGGCCTGAGCGTCCTTCAGCTCAGCCGGGTCGCCTCCGGCCGCCGCGCTCCCGTGGCCGCCGCCGCGGGCCGCAGGGGCGCCTATGACCTGGACGCGCCGATGACACGTCCGTCGTGATCCGGCCTTCTCACCGGGTCACAGCCGCTCGACGTTGGCGCCGCGGCAGCGGCCCCGGGTGTCGAGGACGAACCGGGCGGTCCGCTGCACACGGTCGTAGTCGAAGCGGTCGTCGCCGCTCAGCACCACGACGGCGTCGGCCCGCGCCAGCTCCCCGCCGGTGGGCTCGGCGAGCTCGACCCCGGCCGGCAGCAGCAGGTCGTCGGCGTCCGGCTCGGCGGCCCGCACCCGCGCGCCCATCCTGCACAGCGCCTTGGCCACCTCCATCGGGGACAGGCCGAGCAGGAAGACGCGGCTGCCGCGGATGGAGCGGCAGCGGCGGTTCAGCGCCAGGCCGAGCCGGGCGACCACGTGGTCGGCCATGTGCCGGTTCACGTCGTTGGCCACCTCGACGAGCCGGAACGTGCGCCCTGTGCCGCGGGTGACCGCCCACGGCACGTACGACGGGTCGAGCGGCAGGCAGGCGCCGTCCACGTCGGGGGTGGGCGTGAAGACGGCGTGGCCGAACGGCTTGGTCCCCGCCGCCTCGACGGCCTCCCCCACGTCGACGCCGAGCCGGCCGGCGAAGACGGACAGCTCGTTCACCAGGGCCATGTTGACATGGGTGAACGCGCTTTCCAGCAGCGCGCACAGCTCCGCGACCCGCGGCGAGGAGACGGGCACCGTGTCCCGCACCAGCCGGCCATAGAAGTCCCCGACCTTGGTGAGAGAGGCGGAGTCGACGCCGGACACGACCTTGGGCGTGTTGCCCAGACGCCACCGGCGGCTGCCCGGCTCGGCCCGCCGGGGGCTGTGGCCGAGGTGGAAGTCCTCCCCCGCGCGCAGCCCCGAGCCGGCCTCCAGCAGCGGCCGGAGGAACTCCTCGGTCGTGCCGGGATAGGTGGTCGACTCCAGCACCACCGTCACGCCCGGCCGCACCAGCGGCGCGAGCCGTTCGGCGGCCGACCGGAGGAAGCCCAGGTCGGGGGCGCCGTCGCGCAGCGGCACGGGAAGGGTGACGACGCAGACGTCGAACCCCGCCGCGTCGGCGTAGTCGGCGCTGGCGCGGTACCTCCCGGAGGCGTGCGCGGCGGCCAGGTCGGCCTCGCCGACGTCACCGGCGCACGGCTCCCCGGCGTTCAGCCGCTTGACCCGCCACTCGTCCACGTCGACGCCC
This sequence comes from Microbispora sp. NPDC049125, assembly GCF_040802045.1. Taxonomy (NCBI): domain Bacteria; kingdom Bacillati; phylum Actinomycetota; class Actinomycetes; order Streptosporangiales; family Streptosporangiaceae; genus Microbispora; species Microbispora sp. NPDC049125. Next base: position 202,722 of record NZ_JBEZDW010000010.1, read on the forward strand.
ACGACGCGGAACCCCGCCTCGACCGCCCGCATCGCCAGGGGCAGCCCCGCGCGGCCCTGGCCCACCACCACCAGCTTCTCCGCCATGGGGACGACTGTAGGAGCGGTGCGGTGGCGCCGCGCCGATTGGCCGACACGCCGGGCGTAAGGCTTGGGCAGGGATTGGGAAAAGTCTCCACCGGCGGCGTCCGGAACCCCGGCCGCGCATGGGGCGGCGGGCTAGCTTCTCCGGCATGATCAGGGAGGAGCCAGCATGAAACCGGACGACCGGATTCGTGTCATGGAAATCATCGCCCGGATGAACGTCGGCGGTCCCGCCACCCAGGTCACCGGGTTGTGCGAGCGACTCAACCCGGAGGAGTTCGACCACCGCCTGTACACGGGCTACGTCGACGGCGGCGAGGGCGACCACCTCCAGCTGCGCGACGAGCGGATCCCGGTCCACCGCGTCGCCGGTCTCGGCCGGTCCATCAAGCCGGCCGACGACTACCGGGCCCTGCTGAGCCTGGTCGACGCGGTGCGCGAGTTCCAGCCGCACATCATCCACACGCACAGCACCAAGGCCGGCACGCTCGGCCGGGTCGCGGCCCGCCTGTCCGGCGTCGGCGCCGCGCGCATCCACATGTTCCACGGCCACCTGCTGCACGGACACCTGCACCACGGGCACCTGCACCACGGGCACCTGTCCCGCCTGAGGCGGTCGCTCTACGTCCGGACCGAACGGCATCTCGCGTCCGTGTCCGACCGGCTGGTCGCGGTCGGGGCGCGGATCAGGGACGACCTGCTGGCGGCCGGCGTCGGCCGTCCCGAGCAGTACGTCGTCATCCCCCCCGGAGTCCGGCTCGGGCCCGTCCCGGACGGCGCCGCCGCCCGGGAGTCGCTCGGCGTGCCCGCGGGCGTGCCCGTCGTCGCGTACGTCGGGCGGCTGAAGAAGTCGAAGCGGCCGGACCGGTTCGCCGAGGTGGCGAAGGCCGTGCTGGAGCACGTCCCCGACTGCCGCTTCCTCGTCTGCGGCAGCGGCGAGCTCAAGGAGGAGCTGGAGCGGGCCGTCATGCCCGTATGGGACAGCTTCCGGCTGCTGGGATGGCGGCGGGACGTCGAGACGGTGTACGCGGCGGCCGACGTGGTCGTGCTGACCTCCGACGACGAGGGCACCCCGCTCTCGCTTGTCGAGGCGGGCATGGCCGGGCTCCCGGTGGTCGCCACCCGCGTGGGCAGCGTCCCCGAGGTCGTCATCGACCGCCGTACGGGGTTCTTGACCACTCCCGAGGTGACCGAGCTGGCCGGCCACACCGTACGGCTGCTGACCGACCCCGGGCTCGCCCGGCGGATGGGCGAGTCGGCCCGCGCGTGGACGGACCGCGCCTTCCCCGTCGACCGGCTCGTCGCCGACACCGAGGCGCTCTACCGGTCGCTGCGTCCCGCACGGCCCCGTCCTGGGGTGGGCAGCCGGTGAGCGCCCTCCTCTCGGCCGCCGCCGCCTTCCTGCTGGCGATGGCCGGGCCCCGGATGCTCCGGCGCCCGCCCCCCTGCCTGTACGGCCTCGCGGTGGCGGCGGCCACCGTGACCGCCGCCCTCGCCGTCCTCGGCCTGTCCGACCGGCGGGTCACCTCGATCCTGCTCGCCGCCGCTTCGGTCGCCGTGCTCGGGCTGATCGTGGACGTGGGCTCGCTCCCGCCGGCCACACGTGTGATCGTGGAGTCGGTCGCGGCCGGCGGCGTCGTGCTGTGCGGCGTGCAGGTCACGCTGACCGGCGAATGGATGGACGGGCCGGTCAGCGTGATGTGGATCGTCGGGCTGACGAACGCGTTCGCCCTGCTCGGCCGCGTCGAGGGGGCGGTGGCGCCGGTCGCCGCGACCAGCGCCGCGTTCCTCGCTGGCACCGCGCTGCTGCTGGGCCATCCCGCGCCGGCGGCGGCGCTCACCGCGCTGACGGGGGCGTTCCTCGGATTCCTCGCCTACGACCGGCGCCGCCTCGCGGACGGCCGCGGCGGGAGGAGGGCGGGGCTGGGGTCTCCGGGCTCGCTGTTCGCCGGGTTCGTCCTCGCCTGCTCGGCCGCCGACCTCACGGGCGGGCGGAGCACCGAGGCGATCGCCGCCGGGCTGCTCCTGACCGGGTTCGCCGCGATCGTCGGCGCCGTCGCCGTCTGCGCCGCGCCGTACGGCATGAGGCGGCTGGGCCGCGCCCGCCGCCGGCTGGTGGTCAGGGCCCTGGCCGGCGCGGCGGCGGTGACCGGCGCGGCCGGTCTGGCGGTGACCGCCGGCTGGATGCCGCCCGGCGGCACCGCGGCCGGTACGGCGGCGGCCGCCTCCGCCGTCCTGGGCGGCGTCCTGGCCGGCGTCAGGCTGCGGACGGCCGGCAGGGCCCGGGCAGCGGAAGGGCCCGCGGCCCGGCACACCCCGCCGGTCGGCGCCGGACGGGGGTGATCGGGGCGGCGGGCCCTCCTCAGTGGATCAGCGGCTGATCAGCGGCCGACGTTGGCCTCGTGGCCGATGGACAGGCCCGAGTCGACGTCGAAGAAGTGCAGGTTGTGGGTGTCCACGACCAGCTCGATGTCCTGACCGGGACGGACGTGGCTGCGGGCGTTGACGCGGGCGGTCCACAGGGACTTGTCGCCGGTCAGCGGCAGCGTCGTCTCTTCCTCGTCACCGTCGTTCGCGGCGGCCACGGTGTCCTTGTGCTCGACCGGCGGGGCGTCGATCGTGAACAGGACGTTGATCTCGGAGCCCAGCTCCTCGGTGACGTTGGCGCGCACCGGGACGCGCACCCAGCCGCCCGAGCTGCCGTTGGCCGCCGTGGAGTCCTCGAAGTCGGACGGGCGGATGCCGAGGATGATCTTGCGGCCGATGTACCGGTCGAGCCCCGGCTTCTCGGCGAACGTCGAGTCCGGCACGGGCAGCCGGTAGCCGGCGAAGGAGACCGCCGTGCCGCCGTTGTCGCGGACCAGCTCGGCGTAGGCGAAGTTCATGGCCGGGGAGCCCATGAAGCCGGCGACGAACAGGTTGACCGGGCTGTCGAACAGGTTCTGCGGGGTGTCGACCTGCTGCAGGATGCCGTCGCGCAGGACGCAGACGCGGTCGCCCAGGGTCATGGCCTCGACCTGGTCGTGGGTGACGTAGACCGTGGTGACGCCGAGACGCTCGTGGAGCTGGTTGAGCGAGGCGCGCATCGAGACGCGGAGCTTGGCGTCGAGGTTCGACAGCGGCTCGTCCATGAGGAACGCCTGCGGCTCGCGGACGATCGCGCGGCCCATGGCGACACGCTGGCGCTGGCCGCCGGACAGGGCGGCGGGCTTGCGCTTGAGGTACTGCTCGAGGCCCAGCATCTTGGCGGCCTCGCCGACACGCTTGGCGATCTCCGCCTTGGGCATCTTGCGGAGCTTGAGGCCGAAGGCGAGGTTCTCCTCGACCGTCATGTGGGGGTAGAGCGCGTAGTTCTGGAAGACCATCGCGATGTCGCGGTCCTTCGGCGGCAGGTGGTTGACCACGCGGTCGCCGATCGAGATCTCGCCGCCGCTGATGTCCTCCAAGCCGGCGATCATCCGCAGGGCGGTGGACTTGCCACAACCCGACGGGCCGACCAGCACCATGAACTCGCCGTCCTTGATCTCGAGGTTCAGGCCGTTGACGGCCTTCACACCACCCGCGTAGATCTTGTCGACACCGTTCAGAACGATTGCAGCCATGCCAGTCCTTCGCGCTTCCGGAACAATGGGAAGTGGATACGTTTTCAGCACTTTCCCGTGAAGTGCTGCCCAGTGTCAAGATTTTACTGGTGCAAACGATGGAAGTCTGTTGGAATCGTTTCCATGAACGACGCGGGACAACGGCGCACGACGATCAAGGACGTGGCGGAGGCGGCGGGCGTGGGCATGGCCACGGTGTCCCGCGTCCTGTCGGGCGGATCGGCCAGCGCGCAGGCGCGGGAGAAGGTGCTGGCGGCCGCCGCGCGGCTCGACTACCGGCCGAGCGCCCTCGGCCGCAACCTGCGGCAGCAGCGGACCGGCGGCATCGGCCTGCTGATCCCGGACATCACCGACAGTTTCTACGCGCGGCTGGCCGACGGAGTGCTGTCGTGCGCCCGGACGTACGGCGAGCCGGTCACGGTCGGCGTGACCGGCGACGACCCCGAGCGCGAGGCCGAGCTGATCGGCACGCTGATCGAGCAGAGCATGGACCGGGTCATCGCGGTGCCGTCCGGCGACGGGGAGACGTGGGGGCCCGCGCTGCGCGCCGGGCTGAACGTCGTCTTCGCCGACCGCAGGCTGCGGGGGGACGTCCCGAGCGTCATCGCCGACGACAGGACCGGGGTGCTGACCGCCGTGGAGTATCTCGTCGGCCTCGGCCACAAGAAGATCGCATTTCTCGCGCGGCACGGCCAGTCGCAGCGGGTGGCGGCCTTCAGCGGCGCGCTGGCCTCGCTCGGCCTCCCGCTGGACCGCGAGCTCGTCGTGCACGCGCGGGCCAGCCGCGACTCGGCGTACGCGGCGGCGGCCGGCCTGTTCCAGCGCCGCCCGGACGTCACGGGGCTGCTCACCGGGGGGAACGTGCTCGGGGAGGCGGCCGTGCTGGCCGCGCGCGAGCTCGACGTGCGCATTCCGAGGGACGTGTCGCTGATCATGTTCGACGACGTCCCCTGGGCCGAGCTGTGCTCACCGCCGCTGACGGTGATCGCCCAGCCGGCCCAGGACATCGGCTACCGGGCGGCGGAGCTGGTGCTGCGGCGGGGACGGCGGCCCCCGACCGTGATGCTGCCGACCGAGCTCGTCGTCCGGGCGAGCTGCGGGCCTAGGAGATGACCTTCTCGATGGCCTCGGCGACCTCCGGGGCCTCGGGCTCGGTGCGGGGCCGGAACCGGGCCACGACCTCGCCGAAGGGGCTGACGAGGAACTTCTCGAAGTTCCACTGGACGTCCCCGGCGGCGCCCTCCGCGTCGGGGGTCTCGGCCAGCACCGCGTAGAGGGGATGCCTGTCCTCCCCGTTGACCTCCGTCTTCTCCAGCAGCGGGAAGTCCACGCCGTACGTCGTGGAGCAGAACTGCTGGATCTCCTCGGCCGAGCCGGGCTCCTGGCCCATGAACTGGTTGCAGGGGACGCCGACGACCGTGAAACCGCGGGCGCCGTAGGCCTCCTGCAGCCGGACCAGGCCGGCGTACTGAGGGGTCAGGCCGCACTTGGAGGCCACGTTCACCACGAGGGCGGCGCGGCCCCCGAGGACGCCGCCGAGCGTCGTCGGCACCCCGTCGAGGGTGCTCACCGGAATTTCGAGAATGCTCATGGCGCGACTCTAGGCGGTTAACGCGCTGCCCCGGGAACCGCCTGGAGCCGGGGGGTGAACGGCAAAGATCTGTCCGCCGCGTGTCGCGGTTGCGGCGTCCGGGCGGGGTCGCCGTATTTCAATCCGGCGTAAGGACCCGTCGCGGCGCCTCCCGGGAGTTCTCGTGATCCGGTGCAGGCCGAGCGGGCGGTCGCGTCCACGCCATGGGCGCGGTGCCGTAGCGGCGAGGCGCACCCGTGCGCCCCGCCTCCGCACGCGACCCGACAGCAAGGACCGACTTGGACAGCAGAAGCGTTCTACGCAGCACAGTCGCGGCCGCTGTGACGATCACCGTGACGTTCACCGTGGCCGGGGCCGTCGGCGAAGTGCCGGTGTGGGCCGAGGAGGCCATCCGGCCGGCCGTCCACATGGGCGTGTGGAAGATGCGGGTCAAGCTGGACACCCGCAAGGTCAGGCACGCGCCGACCAGGATCCGCAACAAGGCCTACGCCTTCCGGATGGTGACCCGGAACACGTGGTCGGGCGAGCAGTTCCAGTGCCTCGACAGCCTGTGGACCAGGGAGAGCAACTGGGACCACCGGGCCTACAACCAGGGCTCCGGGGCCTACGGGATCCCGCAGGCGCTCCCGGGCGACAAGATGGGGTACGTCGCCAGGGACTGGCGGTTCAACCCGCAGACCCAGATCAAGTGGGGGCTGCGCTACATCAAGGGCCGGTACGGCTCGCCCTGCGGGGCGTGGGGCCACTTCCGATCCCACAACTGGTACTGACGACGCCGGGGACGCCCGGGTCACCCTCGGGCGTCCTCCGCTCCGGGGCCGCCCGCGACGCCCGACGCCCGCCGCGCCGCCCGCACCGTCATCGCCTGCACGAGCAGCTCCAGGCCGAACTCGAACTCCTCGTCGTGGTCGCACTCCATCAGGTGCGGCGCCAGCTCGCCGACCACCGGGAACAGCGCCGGGTCGACCTCGGCGATCCGGATGTCGGGGCGGACCGGGGCGAACGTCGGGGTGACCCCGACCTCCCGCAGCAGCGAGCCCACCACGTACGCGATGTACACGCGGAGCATCTGGACCGCCTCACGACCGTCGAAGCCCGCCTCCAGCAACGTGGACAGGGCGCGCTCGACGGGCAGGATCCCGGCCGTCGACTGGAGTTGCCGGCTGACCACGACCATCGTCGAGCGGGGGTAGTGATGGGCGATCTGCCGGAACGCCCGCGCCTGGATCCGGACCCGCTCCGTCCAGTGCGCCGCGGGGTCGTCGGTGAACTCCACCTTCGACAGCACGCTCTCGGCGACGGCGTCGAGCAGGGCCGACTTGTTCGGGACGTGGTTGTACAGGGACATGACGCCGACGCCCAGCTCCGCCGCGATGCGGCGCATCGACACCGCGTCCGCGCCCTCGCGTTCTATGAGGTCGACGGCGGCGTTGACGATGCGGGTTCTGCTGAGCATTGCTCGATTGTCTCCCACCTGTTGACGCACGTACAGCGTACGTGCCACGCTCAACAGGATACGTACGGTGTACGTCGAGGAGGCCCGGATGTCGACCCACGAGCTCTACACCATCCCCGCCGAGCTGTCCACGTGGGACGTGCAGATGGCCGGGGCCAGCCGCTTCACGTGGGAGTACGACGACGGCCGGGACCGCATGCTCGCCCTGTACCAGAAGGGCAAGGACAAGCAGTGGGACTCCGTCAAGCGGATCGACTGGGACCTCGAGGTCGACCCGTACGACGTGCTCGGCGTGCCCGACGAGACGATCTCGATCTACGGTACGCCCCTGTGGGACCGCATGGACGACAGGCAGCGCAAGGAGGTGCGGCGGCACAGCGCGGCGTGGCAGTTCTCCCAGTTCCTGCATGGGGAGCAGGGCGCGATGATCTGCTCGGCCCGCATCGTCGAGTCGGTGCCCGACCTCGACTCCAAGTTCTACGCCGCGACGCAGACCATGGACGAGGCCCGGCACGCCGAGACCTACGCCCGGTTCCTGCAGGAGAAGGTCGGCCTCGCCTACCCCATCAACGAGCACCTCAAGGCCCTGCTGGACAGCACATTGAGCGACTCCCGCTGGGACATGCCGTACCTCGGGATGCAGGTGCTGATCGAGGGCCTGGCGCTGGCCGCGTTCGGCGTGATGCGTGACATCACCGCCAAGCCGCTGCCCAAGCAGATCCTCGCGTACGTCATGCAGGACGAGGCGCGGCACGTGGCGTTCGGCCGGATGGCGCTGCGCGACTATTACGCCGGCCTGTCGGAGAGCGAGCTGCGCGAGCGCGAGGAGTTCGTGATCGAGGGCTGCTACCTGATGCGCGACCGGCTCCGGGGCCGGGAGACCTGGGAGAACCTCGGCCTGTCCAAGGGCGAGGTGGCCGAGGCCATGGAGGCCACCGACCAGTCGGCGTACCTCAGGCTCTTCCGCTCGCTGCTGTTCAGCCGGATCGTGCCGTGCGTCAAGGACATCGGCCTGTGGAGCCCCCGCCTGCAGAAGGCCTATGCCGACATGGGCGTGCTCGACATGGCCGGGCAGAGCCTCGACGTGCTGATGCGGCAGGACGAGGAGATCGCGGAGCGGCTCGACGCCGAGCGCTTCGCGCAGGAGGAGACCGAGCGGCACGCCGAGGTCGCCGAGACCATCCGCGCCGCCGCCGACTGACGGACGCCGGAGAGTGTGCGGCCGCCGTCGCGGCGGAAGCTCCGGCGGGGCGGATACCGGCGCGGCGGAAGCTTCGGCGCGCACGGCGGCGCGGACCACACCGGCGGGGCGTCAGGACGGAGGTTCCGGCGCGGCGGGCGCCCGGGGCGCCGTGGGCGCGTCCGGCAGCCGGCTCCCGGCGGGCAGCAGCGACTGGCACGCCTTAACGGCCGCGCCGTACTTCGCGGAGAGGGCGTCGACACGCTCCCCTCTGATGTCGAGGTTGACCAGTCCATCTTCCGAGAACGTCACATCGGGGAAGCCGGGCAGCCCGTGCGCACGCATGCAGCAGGTGAACGCCCTGCCGCCGCCCCCGCAGTTCCCGCCGCCTCCGGCGTCACCGGCCTTCCCGGCGGCCACCGCCACCGGGGCGGCGACCGCCGCCACCGCCGCGCCGAACACCGCGGCGGCCAGGACCGTCCTTTTCATCCTCAAGCCGTCCATGTGGCTCCCCTCAGTCCGTGTCGTCGGCACAAGACAAGCCGAAACCCGGTTACAGCGGGGCGACGGCGGCGGTTACCACGCTGTTACCGGCGGGAGGGCATCCTAGGAAGGTCATGAGGGTGTTGATGGTCGAGGACCACGAGGAACTGGCCCAGACGGTCGCCACGGGACTGCGCCGCGAGGGCATGGCCGTCGACGTGGTGTTCGACGGCCACGCCGCGCTCGACCGCACCTCGGTCAACCACTACGACGTCGTCGTCCTCGACCGGGACCTGCCCGGTTTGCACGGCGACGAGGTGTGCAGGTCGCTGGCCGGCGGGGGGCACCCGGCGCGGGTGCTGATGCTCACCGCCGCCGGGACGATCGACGACAAGGTGACCGGGTTCGGCATCGGCGCCGACGACTACCTCGCCAAGCCGTTCGCCTTCGCCGAGCTGGTCGCGCGGATCCGGGCGCTGTCCAGGCGGGCGGCCACGGCCCTGCCGCCCGTGCTGGCCCACCGCGGCCTCCGGCTCGATCCGGCCACACGGATCGTCACCCGGGACGGGCGGCGGCTGTCGCTGAGCCCCAAAGAGTTCGCCGTGCTGGAGCTGCTGCTGGCCGCCGGGGGCGCCGTGCTCTCCGCCGAACAGCTTCTGGAGCGGGGCTGGGACGAGTTCGCCGACCCGTTCACACAGACTGTGAAGGTGACGATCAGCCGCCTGCGCCGCAAGCTCGGCGATCCGCCGCTGATCGAGACGATCCCGCAGGCGGGGTACCGGATTTGAGACCGACGGTGGGGCTGCGCCTGACCCTGCTCTACAGCGGCCTCTTCCTCCTGGCGGGGATGCTTCTGGTCGCGGTCATCTATCTCTTGGTCGATCGCTCCCTCTTCATCGCCCCGCCGGCCCCGCCCGCACCGCCCGGCGGGCTCCCGGGGCCCGACCAGGTCGTTCCCATGCCGTACGCGGAGGAGCAGCGTGCCGGGACTCTGCGGGTGCTGCTGATCGACTCTCTGGTCGCCCTGGTGGTCATGGCGTTCGCGTCGATACTGCTGGGCCGGCTCATGGCCGGGCGCGTGCTGCGGCCGCTGGGCGAGATGACGGCCACCGTCCGGCGCATCACGGCCGACCGGCTGGACCGCCGGCTGGCCGCGTCCGGGCCCGACGACGAGCTCAAGGAGCTGGCCGACACCTTCGACGAGCTACTGGACCGGCTGGAGGCCGCGTTCACCGCGCAGCGGCGGTTCGTCGCCAACGCCTCTCACGAGCTGCGGACACCGCTGACGTTGCAGCAGGCCATGTCCGAGGTCGCGCTCGCCGACCCGGACGCCGACGTGGACTCGCTGCGGACCGTGCTGGAACGCCTGCTGGCGGCCGGCAAGCACCAGGAACGGCTCATCGAGGCTCTGCTCACCCTGGCCCGCAGCCAGCAGGGCCCGCATCACCGGGAGGACCTCGATCTGGCGGCGATCGCGGCCCAGGCCCTCGGCCCGCGCGAAGACGCCGGTGTCCGGATCCACTCGGCGCTCTCGCCGGCACCGGCGCACGGGGAGCGGGCCCTGATCGAACGCCTCATTGTGAACCTGCTGGACAACGCCGTACGGCACAACGTCCCCGGCGGATGGATCACGGTGGCGACCTCCATGGAGGCCGGGCGTCCCACCCTGCGGATCTCCAACAGCGGCCCGGTGATCCCTCCCGACCGCGTCCACACGCTCCTGCAGCCCTTCCAGCGGCTGAACAACGGCAGGAAGGCCACCGGCGACGGCCTGGGGCTCGGCCTGTCGATCGTCGACGCCATCGTCGACGCCCACCACGGAACGCTGGACGTCCTGCCCCTGCCGGAGGGCGGGCTCCAGGTGACCGTCACCCTGGCGCCGTGACGCCGCATCGCGTTTCAGCGCCGGCCGCTCAGAATCAGGGGCCGCCGCCCGGTCCGCCGCTCAGTCGCGAGGGCCGCCGCCCAGTCCGCCGCTCAGTCGCGAGGGCCGCCGCCCAGGATCCGGGCCGGGATTCAGGGCCGGCCGGCCAGGATGAGGACGATGGCCAGAGCGCCGCCCGCCAGGGCGAGCCCGCCGAGCCACGCCAGCGCGGCGTCGAGCCGGTGGTCGAGCGGGCGTCCCTCGCGCAGAGCCCGCTCCACCTCGCGGTACCGCACGCCGGTACGGACGAGCAGGATCGCCCCGGCGAGGATGGCGACGGCGAAGGGCGCGGAACCAGCGGGCACATGGTGGCGCAGGGCGATCCCCGCGGCTCCCAGCCCGCACGCGGCCATCGCGGCGCCGGTCCTGACCCAGGCGAGGCGGGTCCGCTCGCTGTGCAGGCCCGGCGAGCCCGGCACCCCGTCCCCGCGCCCGTCCCCGCCGCCCCCGTGCGTCTCGTACGGCACCTCGCCGGCCCTGTCATCGGGCCCAGTCATCGGACCTTGCCATCGGGCTCCGTCATCGGACCCTCTCATCGGGCCCGTCACCGGGCCAGGATGAGCACGAGGGCGAGGAGCGCGACGGCGGCCACGCCGTACCCGACGAGGGGGGCGAGGGCGGGCGGCGGGAGCGGCTCCTCACGGCGCAGCGCCCGCTGGATGCGCCGCCAGCGCGGGTATGCGGTGGCGGCCGCCGCGGCCGACAGCAGGACGAGCATGAGAGCCAGCATCGTGCGCACCCACGGCACGAAGACGTCCTCGGGCACGACGGCGATCCCGATGCCGCCCGCGCTGAGGGCCAGGGACGTGCTGATCCACGTCAGGAACGTACGCTCGTTGGCCAGCGTGAACCGCGGGTCCGGCTCGTTCCCATGCAGCATGGATAAAGGGTAGATTTGCCCCTTTACCCATGGATTTGCCGGGTTAGAGGCAGGCCTCGCTGACCTTCTTGAGGTAGGTCGCCCCGTCGGTGGCCGCCTTCTGCGCCGCGTCCACCGCGGCGTTCGCGTCGTCCACGTCCAGCTTCTTGAGGTTGTCCGCCAGGCCCTGGAGGGCTTCCCTGAGCGTGGTGTCGGCGGCCTTCCCCGCCACGTCCTCCAGCTTGCCGACGCCCTCCTCCAGCGCCTTGCGCATGGCCGCCGGATCGTCGGCGACCTTGCCGATCTCGCTGACGGTCTGGCTGATCACCTTCGTCGCGTCGGCACATGACTGGGCCTTGTCCGCGGTGGCGCATCCGGAGGCGAGAAGGACGGCGGTCGCGGCGACGGCGAGCGGGAGGAGTCGCATGCCCGCAACCCTACCCAACCGCCCGCCACGGGGCGCGGGACGCGGCGGGAAGATCAGGCGCCGGCCGTGGGCCGGGGGGGTGGCACATCCCCGCGTGGCCGTAACATCGGGCGCATGGGGATCTGCGAACACCTTCTTGAGGCGAACGACCCGGCGCCGAACACGCCGCAGGGCTGCGAGGAGTGCCTGAATCTCGGCATGCGCTGGGTCCACCTGCGTAAGTGCCTCGACTGCGGCCACATCGGGTGCTGCGACTCCTCGCCCGGACGTCACGCCACCGCCCATTTCACACAGGCCGGGCACCCGGTGGTGCGCTCGTTCGAGCCGGGCGAGGAGTGGCGCTGGTGCTACCTGGACCAGACGCTGGCCTGAGCCCGCTCACCTCCGTTCGAGCGTGGCCTCCTCGAAGTCGAGCTCCTGCATGACCCGGTGCAGCACCTCGTCGTCGATCCGGCGCTCGTCGCGCAGCCGGACGAACACCTCGCGCTCGGCTGACAGCATCTCCCTGCGGAGCCGCCGGTAGAGGCGTGCCGGGGTCTCCTCGCCCTCGGGGCCCGTGCCTCCCCCGAGCCGCTCCCAGGCGTGCATGGCCCGTCGCTCGGCGCGGTTGCGAAGCTGCTCGACCACGTCCTCGTGGACGTCGAGGACGCCGTCGGAGGTCAGCTCCTCCAGGCGGGCCAGCGCGGCGGCCGCCGCGGCCTGCTGGGCGCCCGCCTCGGCGAGGTCGTCGGCGTACCGCTCCCGGGCGTTGGACACGCCGAGCCGCCTGATCAGCCAGGGGAACGACAGCCCCTGCACGACCAGGGTGCCGATCACCACGGCGAACGTGAGGAACAGCACGAGGTTGCGTTCGGGCATCTTCTCGGGCAGGCCGAACGCCGCCGCCAGCGAGACGACCCCGCGCATCCCGGCCCAGCTCGTCAGCGCGACGTTCTGCCAGGACGGCGTCTTGGGCTCCCGCTCGCGCACCCGCCTGGACAGCATCCGCGGTAAGTAGGTCGCGGGCGGCACCCAGATGATGCGGACCACGACGACCACCAGGAAGAGCACGACGGCGTACGTGACGAGAGTCGCCGCATCCTCCCCCTTGAGGTGGGCGATGATCGGGCGGAGCTGGAGGCCGATCAGGGCGAAGACGATCGACTCCAGCACCAGGTCGACGACCTGCCAGACGGCCCCCGACATCAGGCGCGTGCCGTACGAGGTGCGGCTGAGCTGGTGACCCAGGTAGATGCCGACCACGACCACGGCGATCACGCCGGAGGCGTGCATCGCCTCGGCCGCCAGGTAGGCGGCGTACGGCACGAGCAGCGAGACGCCGTTGGCGATCAGCGGGTCGGTGAGCCGGCGCAGCAGTAGGCCGGCGGCGTAGGCGAGGGCCAGGCCGATCGCGAGGCCGGCGCCGGCCGCCAGGAGGAACTGCAGGCCCGCGTCCACGATGGTGACGGACGTGCCGAGCACCGCGGCCACGGCCACCCGGTAGACCGTCAGGGCGGTGGCGTCGTTGAACAGCCCCTCCCCGATGAGCACGGTGAGCGCCCGCCGCGGCAGGCCGAGCTTGCGCCCGACGGCGACGGCCGACACCGCGTCCGTCGGGGCCACGATCGCGCCCAGCGCGAACGCCGCGGCCAGCGGCAGCTCCGGGATCATGGCGTGGGCGACGAAGGCCACCACGACGGTCGTGAAGAGCACCAGCCCGACGGCGAGCAGGCCGACGGGCCGCTTGACGTCGCGCAGGCGCAGATAGGAGCTGTCCAGCGCGGCCGAGTAGAGCATCGGCGGCAGGAACACCGACAAGACGATGTGCGGGTCCAGCTCGTAGCTGGGGATGCCGGGAACATAGGAGGCGGCGAGGCCGGCGAAGACGAGCAGCAGCGGGGCCGACCAGTCCCGCCACCGGGCGAGAGCGGCGACCGCCAGCGCGGCGGCGGGGAGCAGGAGCAGTTGTAACGCCGTTGACGTGTCCATCAATCGACGAGATTACTTACGGCTGGGACTCCTGATGACCGCCGGCCGCCGTCACCAGCCGCGCGCGTCCTCCCACGACTCGGCGGCGGGCTCCGGCCGGTGCTCCCGGTGCCCGCGCTGGCGGCCACCGCGGTGCCCGCCCTCGTCGCCGCCCTCTCGGCGGCTCTCTCCGTGCTGGTCGGGCCACGGCTCATGACGGGGCTCATGACGGGGTTCACGGCGCGGCTCGGGGGCCGCGTTCAGACGCTCGCCCGGCCACTGCTCGAAGGGCTGCGGCCGGTCGAGGGGCGGCTCGTAGCGATGGCCGCCGACCGGCTGGTCATAAGGCTGCTGATCGTAAGACTGCTGGTCGTAGGACTGCTCCGGCCTCAGCCGCTCCCCCGTCGTGTACAGCGGCTCGGAAGCGTACGGCCGGACGGCCCCGAGGCCGAGAGGGTCGCTGGGGTCGAGGTCGGCCGCCGGGGGCTGCTGCTGCGTGAAGTATTCGGGCTCGGGCTGCGGCGCCACGTACCGGGTGGCGGCCCGCCGTCCCGGAGCCGGCTGCGCGGGGCGCTGGGGCGCGGGCCGGGGGACGGCCGGCTGCGGGGCCGAGGAGGCGACGAGACGGTCCTGAGCAGGAGTGCCACGGGCGACGAGCACGTCGTTCGGCCCCAGGGCGGCGGGCGGGGTGGGTCCATCGGGGGCCGGGTAGGCCCCCGAGCCCGCGTATGTCTCGGCCGGATAAGCCCCTGAAGCCGGGTACGTCTCGGCCGGATGAGCCCCGGAGGTCGCGTATGTCTCGGCCTGGTACGCACCGGAGGCGGCGTAGGTCTCAGGGGCCGCGTACGTCTCGGGGGCCGCGTACGCCTCGGGGGCTGGTGCGGGCGGCGGCACCGCCTGCATGGCAGGCACTCCACCGGGGACGCCGAGCGGGCCGGGAGCCGGGGCGGGCGGAGGCGCGGCGGCCCGCACGGGCGGCCGGGCGTACTGTCCGGTGCCGGGATAGTCCGGGTAGTCGGGATACTCCTGATAGTCCGGCTGTTCGGGACGGTCCGCGCGGCCGTCGCCGGAGACGTAGCCGTCGTGCGCCGCGTAGCCCTCCTCGGCGTAACGCCCCTCGGACGCGTAGGCGTCCCGCGGGTGAACCTCCTGCGCGTAGGCGTCCCGCGAGGGAGCACCCTGCGCGTAGGCGGCCTCGGGCCGTGCGTCCGGCGAGAAGGGGATCATGTCGGCGGCCTCGGCGTACCCGGCCTGCGCCTGACCGGCGTACACCTCCTGCTCCCGGTAGCCGTCCTCCCGGGGGCCGTCGCCCTGCTCCTCCGCATGCTTGGGGAAGGGGCCGGTGGTGGCGTCCTCGACGAGGCCGCCGGCGTCCGCGAAGCCCTCGTCGAGGGTGTCGATCAGGCGTCCCACATCGCTCATGGGCATGCGGAAACTCGCCGTGCACATCTCGCCCCGCCACAGACTCAGGACCAGCGTGCCCTCGTGCCAGGTGACCCGCAGCACGCGGTCTTGCCCGCGGGCGTCGAAGAACACCTCGCCGAACGATGGCAATGGGACAACTTCCGACATGGCAGACATAGTGCCTTTACCTGCCCTTATCCGTCCACTCGACCTCGGGAACCACTTACGAAACGTCCGTCTAGTGCGTGTTGACCCTACTCGTAGATCCTCGTTGACCAGGAGAGCGTGATTTCAGTGTGCCACGCGCGGCGGGTGGGAGTTCTTGGAACGCCAGGATGTGGTGGGCTGGTCACGGAGCGATTGTCGGTGGCAGCGGGTAGCGTTCTCCCGTGCCAAAGGACCGCCCCGAGCTTCCATCCGTCGACGAGCTGCTCGCCGCAGCGGTGAGCGGGCTGGGAGGAGCCGACCGCCCCGGCCAGGTCAAGATGGCCCAGGCGGTGCAGGAGGCCGTGGAGAGCCGGGAGCACCTCGCGGTCCAGGCGGGGACCGGCACCGGCAAGTCCCTCGCCTACCTGGTGCCCGCGATCAGGCACGCGGCCGAGACCCGCGACGCCGTGGTGGTGTCCACCGCCACGATCGCGCTGCAGCGCCAGCTGGTCGACCGCGACCTCCCCCGGCTCGCCGACGCGCTGGCGGGCCTGCTGCCGCACCGGCCGGAGTTCGCCATCCTCAAGGGCCGCCGCAACTACCTGTGCCGCCACAAGACGAGCGTCGGCATGCCGGAGGACGAGGACGACCAGCTCTTCGACCCCCGCGAGGTCAGTGCCACCGGCCGGATGGTCCAGCGGATCCAGGACTGGGCCGACGAGACCGAGACCGGCGACCGCGACGAGCTGGTTCCCGGGGTGAGCGAGCAGGCGTGGCGTCAGTTCTCGGTGAGCGCACGGGAGTGCCTCGGGGCCCAGCGGTGCCCGAGCGGCGCGGAGTGCTTCGCGGAGCTGGCCCGGGCCCGCGCCGGGGAGGCCGACGTCGTCGTCACCAACCACGCGCTGCTGGCCATCGACGCGATGGAGGACTTCCCGCTGCTGCCCGAGCACGACGTGGTGGTGGTGGACGAGGCGCACGAGCTCGTCGACCGGGTGACGTCCGTCGTCACCGGGGAGCTGTCGGAGACCACCGTCGCGCTGGCAGTCCGCCGTGCGGGGCGGCTGATCGAGCAGGGTGTGGCCGACCGGCTGCAGGAGGCCGGTGAGGACCTGCGCGCGCTGCTGGGAGTCGCGCCCCCCGGCCGCGTCGACGACCTCCCCCAGTCCCTGGGGCTGACGCTCGCGCTGGTCCGCGACTCGGCCGCCGCGTGCGTCACGGCGCTCGGCCCCCGCAACAAGGACAAGGACGACCCGGAGAACGCCGGGCTGCGCAAGGCGGCGTTCACGGCGCTCGACGAGGTCCACGACACGGCGCAGCGGATGCTCGACGCCTTCGGGGGGGCCTCGGAGGCCGACCGGGCGGAGGTCGTCTGGCTGGAGGGCGAGCACCAGCAGGGGCGCGGCCGGATCCCTCCCACACTGCGCGTCGCGCCGCTGTCGGTGGGCGGGATGCTGCGCGACAAGCTGTTCGGCGCGCGGACCGTGATCCTCACCAGCGCGACGCTGGCGCTCGGCGGCTCGTTCGACGGCCTGTCCCGCCAGTGGGGGCTCGGGCCCGACGACCTCACCGGTCTCGACGTGGGCTCGCCGTTCGACCACCCCCGCCGGGGCATCCTCTACGTCGCCAAGCACCTTCCCCAGCCCGGCCGCGACGGGCTCCCCGAGGCGTACGTGGACGAGATCGCCGAGCTGATCGAGGCCGCCGGCGGCAGGGCTCTCGGACTGTTCTCGTCCATGCGGGCCGCCAAGGCCGCCACCGAGGCGCTGCGCGACCGGCTGGACGTGCCGTTGCTGTGCCAGGGTGACGACTCCACCTCGCTGCTCGTGAAGCAGTTCGCCGCCGATCCGGCCACCTGCCTGTTCGGCACGCTGTCGCTGTGGCAGGGCGTCGACGTCCCCGGTCCCTCGCTCACGCTCGTCCTCATCGACCGGATCCCGTTCCCCCGGCCCGACGACCCGCTCGCCTCCGCCCGGCAGCGCCATGTCGCGGCCACCGGAGGCAACGGCTTCATGGCGGTCGCCGCCACGCACGCCGCGCTGCTGCTGGCCCAGGGCGCGGGCCGGCTGCTCCGCTCGATGGACGACCGGGGAGTGGTCGCCGTCCTCGACCCCCGGCTGGCCACCGCCCGCTACGGAGGGTTCCTCCTCAACTCGCTTCCCCCGTTCTGGCGCACCACCGATCCCGCGAAGGTCCGCGACGCCCTGCGCCGCCTCAGCACCGAGACCTGAGGCCGGCACAGCCGGTCAGCCGGGCGGGCGGGCGGCCGGAGGGGTCGCGTCGCGGTGGTTGCTCAGAGGCGCGTGACAGCGTCTCCGACCCGGATCGTGCCGGTGGATCGCGGGACGAGCCGGATGCCGAACCAGGTCTTGCCGTCCCACCTCCGGTGCCGGGCGAGCGTGCGGATGGGTTCCTTGCCCTTCACCGCGGTGTCCGGGTCGATCGTGGTGACCGCGCAGCGGTCGCAGATCTCCGACACCCGGAAGTCGACCTCGCCGATCTGCACCTCCGCCCATCCGTCCTCCTCGTACGGCTCGGCGCCGTCCACCACGACGTTGGGACGGAACCGCGCCATCGACAGCGGGGCCGGGGGCTCCTCCCCCCGCTCCCCGGCCCCTCCGGCGATCCATTCGTCGAGAAGCCGGAGGGAGGATCGCGAGGTCAGCAGCAGCGGGGCGTCCCAGGCGAAGCTGACGACGTCGCCGGGGAGCCCGCCGTGGGCCGGGTCCACCGACCGGCGGCGCGGGTCGTCCAGCCAGACGAGCCGGGCGGGGCGGCCGAGCAGCCGTGTGAACCATTCATGGGCCGCCTGGTCCGCCTCCACCGCCTCGTCCAGGCCGGTGAAGCCGACCGGGACGCGTTTCCCCTCGGCGGGCGGGACGGTCAGGCCGGGACAGCCGGGCGCCGACAGGGCCAGCCCCCCGTCCTCAAGGGAGCGGGCACGCACAGTGATCATGCGGGGGTGCTCGCCGAGCCACAGGTTGTCCCCGTCCTCGCCGATGACGGCCCAGCGCCGGTCGCCGTCCAGGCCCCACGGCTGAATGACGGCGGCCTCCTTCGCGATCCCCGACCCGGATTTGATGGGATATATCACGATATCGGTGAGCTCCACGTCGGGAGGATACGACAGCTCCCCGCCCACCGTCCTCCCTGTGCACCGTCCTCCCTGTGCACCGTCCTCCCGCCCGGCGGGCGTCACGTCCGGCTCCACCCGGACGGCTCTCTGAAAGACCCTCTGAAAGACGCCCGCCGCGGATCCTCAGTGGATTTTCAGCGCCCCAATTGAACCTTTCGGTGTCGGAACACGAAAGTTCTCCACCGGAAGGCTCCCTGTGAAATTCAATCGCCTGATCATGCGCGCGCTCACGATGATGGTGACGGCGATCCTCGGCCTGACAGGCGCCGTGGTGACCGCGGTCACGATCGCGGCCCCCGCGCACGCCGCGTCCACGGCCGGCGGCCAGATCGCCCCGTCCGAGGTCCTGTCCCGCGCCCAGTACTGGGTCGACAAGGGCTACACCTATCTGAACAGCTCCGACACGAGCACCTGGCGCACCGGCCCCACCGGGACCGAACGATATCGCCGCGACTGCTCGGGGCTGATCTCGATGGTCTGGCACCTGCCTGAGGGCTACTACGACACCAGCGTCTACGAAAGCTGGCTCGGCGGCAGGCTCACCCGCCTCGGCAGCTTCAACGACCTGAGGCCCGGAGACGCCATCTTGCGGGTGAACTTCAAGGGCCTGTCGGACCACACCGAGCTGTTCGCCTTCTGGGCCAGCGACGCCGACCACTCCAAGGGCGCCTACTTCTACTCGTTCAACTCCACCGGCTACACCGTCCGCAACCCGTACAAGAACAACACCGAAAACAAGCTGGGCTTCCGCTCGCTGAGCGACATCACCACCAACTTCGAGCACGCCATCCACTACAA